>DAINCT010000446.1:0-3978 GCA_036732245.1 Chloroflexota bacterium
GGTCTTGCTTCCCCAAGGACGTGAATGCCTTGATGCGCATGGCGAAAGACGCCGGGCAGCATCCGCAATTGTTGGAAGCGGTGATGGAGATCAATCGTGATCGCCGCCGCTGGGCGATCACGCACCTGCGGGAGCGGCTGGGAAGTCTGGAGGGCAAACGGATCGCTCTCTGGGGACTTGCCTTCAAACCCAACACCGATGATGTGCGGGAAGCTGCCGCGCTCGATATCATCGACCTGCTCCAGGCAGGCGGCGCCAGCGTGGCAGCCTACGATCCCGCGGCGGCTGAAACGGCCGGTGCGGTGACGGATGGGGTCGATTTCTGCGAAGACGCGTACACCGCCGCCGAGGGCGCGGATGCCGTGGTGCTGGTGACGGAATGGAACGAGTTCACCAACCTGGATCTCGGGCGGGTGAAAGCGTCACTCCGGCGACCGCTCTTGATCGACGGGCGGAATCTCTACGAGCCCAGTGCCCTACTGGACCTGGGCTTCGAATACATCGGCGTGGCGCGTGCGCCTGTCTCGCGGGTCGAGGCGGCAAGCGAACTGGTGCTGCGAGACTAAACCGCCGGCGCCATGGCGGATCCCACATCACGGAACCATCTGATCGTCTGATCCATCCCGGTTTCAAGATCGATGGTTGGCTCCCAGTGGAGAATGCGCCGCGCCTTCGAGATGTCCGGGCAGCGTCGCGTCGGGTCGTCGACCGGCAGCGGGCAGTAAATCACCCCTGCTACCGACCCCACGTGGCGTGCGATCTGCTGCGCAAAGTCGCGCACCGTGTACTCGTCTGGGTTGCCGAGATTAAAGACCTCCCCGCGGGTGCCGGCCGAAAACATGGCGCTGAGCAGTCCCTGCACCATGTCCGAGACGTAACAGAAGCTCCTGGTCTGCGAGCCGTCGCCGTAAATCGTGATCGGCTCGTTTCGCAGTGCCTGCATCACGAAATTGGGCACGATGCGTCCGTCATCCGGTCGGGAATGCGGTCCATAGGTGTTAAAGATGCGCACGATCCGGGCATCGACTTCATGCACCCGCACATAGGCCATAACCAGCGCCTCTCCGAAGCGCTTAGCCTCGTCGTAGCACGCGCGCGGGCCGAGTGTTCCGACGTTGCCCCAATAGGTCTCGGGCTGCGGATGTACCAGCGGATCCCCGTAGATCTCCGACGTCGACGTGAACAGGAATTTCGCATGGTGGCGTCGCGCCAATTCCAGCATGGCTCGCGTTCCGTCGCTATTAACCGCCAGGGTTTCGAGGGGACGCGCCAGATAGTCTGGAACCGAGGCCGGACTGGCCAGGTGGAAAATGACGTCCGGCGCCACATCATCCGGTAAGGGCTGCACCACATCGTGCTGCAGCAGGATGAAGTCGCGATGGGACAGCAACGACTCGACGTTGCGAGCTGATCCGGTCGACAGGTTATCGACACACGTGACCCGATGCCCCTGTGCAAGGAGCGCGGCACAGAGGTGGGATCCAATGAAACCGGACCCCCCGGTCACCAGGACATGCACCAACGTATCCCCCCGCTATGCGTGACGTGAAGTTCAGCGTCACAACATACTCTGAAAGTCAAAGCAGCTACAAATATTCCTCGGCGCGAGCGCCAAAGAACCCGCCATACGGCGGGCCCTTCATGTTCATGGTCGCGGAAAAGTAAAAGGAGCTTTACGAAGCGAGAGGAGGTGCGGTGAGTGGGTCCACGCGCCGGAACAGTCGTCGGGCCTCGTCCCGTGTGAGTTCACGATACTTGTCGATCTTTCCACACACGAAGCACTTGCTCACCAGCATGTCTTCGAGCGGATACGACTCGTATACTAGCCTTCCACCACACTTCTTACAGCAGGGTCGATTCACCATAGCCTCCTCGGTCGCCTTGTCGCTTGGAACAACCGCACCATACCAGGCGTTAATTAGTCGAGAGTTAATTGGCCGTTACGTGACTCGCCGCTGTGAGCGCCGTTCCTCCCGTTTTCCCCGCTGATAGGCATATCGGGCCTGCTGTCGGGTGAGATCGAATTCCCGCTGGATCTCGAGCCAGGTCGCGCCCCCATCCCGCAGATGCGCGATTCTTTCGTCCAGTGCAGCGTCACGGCCTGAGGTGGCCGGCTCGTCAGTCATCGGGTGCGTCCTTCCGCGGAGTTGTCATAGCTCCAGCGTAGACCTAGACGACGGGTGGGGGTATTGCAGCGTAGTGCAATCGCTCCGGAAATATGGGTCCTCTGGCACAGTTCCTGCATTGCATTCAGGCGTAGCGGAATCATTGAAATGTGTAATCACGGATGTACGGAAACACGGTGTGTAGATGGCCAAAACGACAGTCGAGCTGCCTGAGGCAATCCATCGAAAGCTACGCGTAAAGGCAGCGCTCGAGAATCGAAGCATGAATGAAATCGTGTTAGCAGCATTGAAAAACTACCTGCATAATTTCCGGCTCGAGCCGGAAATGCTCGAAGTTGAGTCGGTCACACACGACCGAAGCACGAAACGAACCGTTTCGAAGGAGGTATAGATCATGACTGAAGAGCGAATCGTCCACACAGATGACGGAGCCGGGAGCGCCGCGGCCGGAGCATCCTCGCTGATTCAGACAATCGTCTGGGCCATCGTAGTGTTGGTGTTGTTGGCGGTGGCACTGTACGCGCTGCACGTGTACGTCCACCTGTTCTAGGAGGGTAGAGCGCAATGCCATACGTGGAAGAACGAACGACCACTGCCGCCGGAGGCGGCTCCAACATGACGATGTTGCTTACCTTCATCGTCGGCATACTCATCATCCTCGTCGCGGTGCTGGCGATTCTCCACTCCGTGATGCACATCTTCTAGGAGGGGCAACTCATGGCATATGAAGAGCGTCGGGTGGTAACCGACGAACCTACTGAAACTGTACGCACCGAGCCCACGACCGTCGTGGAGCAGCGTCCGCGGACAGTCGTTTCGGAGGATCCGGTTGGCAACGCCTACGCGGCCAGCCAACTCATCCAGACCATCGTCTGGTCAGTTGTAGTTTTGGTACTCCTGGTGGTGGCCCTCTGGGCGCTCCACGTGTACGCGCACTTATTTTAGGTCCAGTTCAGGAACGAAAGGAACGAAATCATGGGCAATCTTCTCTGGGTTCTAGTCGCGATTCTCATCATTGCTTGGCTGCTTGGCCTGGGAGGCATCTTCCACCTCGCCGCCAGCTTGATCTGGATCATCCTGGTGATCGCCATCGTCCTGGCGGTGGTGGCATTCCTCACCGGCGGCCGCCTATAACGCCGTATCGGAACGAGGTAGATCGAGAGGCGCCGGTTTCCCGGCGCCTCTTTTTTGCGCTGTGAACCGGCGCAGCGCCACCAGGAACCGGAAGGACTGGTAATGCGTACACTAACAGCGTGGCATCCTCTGAATCCTCACTCCTGCTGACCGGCGCCCGGGTATACACGGCCGATCCATCTGTGCCGTGGGCGGAAGCGCTCGTGGTACGCGGCAGTCGACTGCTGTATGTCGGTTCCGAAGCGGAAGCCCGCGAACGCGCCGGAACCGGTGTGGAAGAGCTACATGTGCCGGGTGGCCTGGCTGTTCCCGGGTTCAATGACAGTCACATACATATGTCGATGGGCGCGCACGCGCTCACAACCCTGAACCTCGAAGGGACAACGTCCGTCCGGGAGTTGCAGGCCCGGCTGGCAGCGTACGCGTCGGACCATCCGGATCGCCCCTGGATCGAAGGATATGGTCTGCCATATGAGCCGTTTCTGGCGGCAGCCAATATGCCTCGCACGGCACTTGATACGGCGGTGAGCGATCGTCCTGTTTTCATCTATGCCTTCGACACGCACACCGCCTGGTGCAATACTACGGCGTTGGCGCGCTCCGGAATCGAGCACGGGTCAGACCTCGCGCTACCCAATGAGGTCGTGGTGGATGAACGAGGCCCAGCGACCGGCATGCTGAAGGAACGGCTGGCGATCGATCTCGTACGACGCCTTCT
>DAINCT010000447.1:0-3958 GCA_036732245.1 Chloroflexota bacterium
GAAAGCCGCCAGGAAGGGCAAGATCATCAACATCGCTTCGGTCGATGGGATGGTGGGCCGGAATCTGGCGGTATACCAAGGGACCGGGCTGTCGCCGACGACACCCGACTACCTAGCGGCGAAGGCAGGCGTGATCAACCTGACGCGGGGGATCGCCGTCGTCCTTGCCCCCTACAACGTCCATGTCAATGCGATCTCTCCCGCTGGCTTTCTGCGGGGCCAGCCGGAAGCCTTCGTCGAGCGCTACAGTCGGATGGTCCCGTTGGGCCGGATGGCGCGCGACGGCGTCGACTTGAAAGGGCCGATCGTCTTTTGTGCTTCCAGGGCTTCGGACTTCATGGTCGGGCACAACCTCGTGATCGATGGCGGCTTTACCGCATGGTGAAGGACTGGTCTGTCGCAGTGTGGAGAGACCGCTGGCTCAAGTCAATGGTCATGCGGCCTCAAGGAGGGGATCAAGATGGACGTCGCGTTGCCGAACACACGGCGCTTCGGCGGGAACGAGCTCGCCTACGTCACCGAGGTGCTCGAGTCCGAGTTCCGCGCTTCGACCGCCGGGGGCATGAATCAGCGCCTCGAACGGGCGTTCGCCGCTCGCCACGGCCTACGCTACGCCATTACCCACAACTCGGGCACCTCGACGCTGCACACTTGCCTCGCCGCGGCGGGGGTGGGGCCGGGCGACGAGGTGATCAGCCCGGGACTTACCGTCATGATGAACGCCTTCGCCACGATGCACCAGAACGCGGTGCCGGTGTTCGCCGACGTGGATGCGGAGACCTTCACCATGGACGTAGCCGACCTTCAGCGCAAGATCACCCCGCGCACGAAGGCCATCATGGTCGTCTCCCTGTACGGGCTACCTGCCGACATGGACCCGATCATGGAGATCGCCGCGCAGCACAGGCTCGTCGTCATCGAGGACAACGCCCAGTGCTTCCTCGGTGTCTACAAGGGGCGGCTCGCCGGGACGATCGGTCACATGGCGAGCTACAGCTTCGAGGACTCCAAGCACATTTCGACCGGGGACGGCGGCATCGTCATCACCGACGACGAGCGTCTCGCGGAGCGCGTCCGGAAGTTCAGCGCGCTCGGGTTCAAGAACCTCACGGCGAGCGAAGGGCGCGTGCGTCTCCAACGCGACGTGTTCCAGGACCCGGACTACAAGCGACACACGGCCTTCGGCTGGAACTACCGGCTTTCCGAGCTGCAGGCTGCGGTAGCGCTGGCGCAGGTGGAGCGCATCGACGAACTGGTCGGCCGCCGGCAGGCTGTGGCTCGCCTGTATGACGAAGCCACCGACGGCTGCCATTGGCTGATCCCCCAACGGGTGCCGGAGGGGTACGTGAACGCCTACTATACCTACGCCATGAAGTTTGACGGTCAGGCGGCGCATGGTGGCACCTGGCGCCAGTTCCGCCGGCAGTACCTGGAGCTGGGTGGCGATGGCTTCTACGCAGCGTGGAGCGTGCCCTACCTCGAACCCGTGATGACGCAGCGGGAGTTCTACGGGCGAGGCTGCCCGTTCAGCCCTCCGTGGTACGATGGCCAGGTCAAGTTTGAGCCAGGCCTGTGCCCGACCGCGGAGGCGATCCAGCCCAAGCTGATGCAATTCAAGACAAACTATCTCGACCTGGAAGAGGCGAAAGGGAACGCTGAGGCGCTCCGCAGGACGATCCAGGCCTTCGGCGGCTAGGACTGCCGTTGCGCTCGGTGACTGTGCAGCCTGGCAACCTGTCGGCAGCACCGCGGACACGGACCGCTCCTCTTCCGCCGGTCTGACGATGAGAGCGCTTCCTGGTCGGACCCTGCCACTGTAAAGGCCGCTTCACGATGCCGCAACGGCACCGGCCAGATGCGCTCCAGCGGTGGGCTCCTTGCGACGGTCGAGTCTGGCTTGCGCTTCGTCAGGACCGGAGAGCATAAAAATCTGGAGGGTTAGTCTGCTCGCGCGCTGACGGAGGTGATTCCACAGATGGTCGTGTACGCTTATGGAACGGGCATGCCACAGTCCTTCGGCAACGCTCAGTCGCAAACGACCGGCTTACCCCCTCCGGATTGTTATGCTGTCCTGCCACGCCGCTGATCGTGGCGAGCTACGCTCAGCAGACGTTGAACTGGCCGTTGCCGGCGACCGATGCCTACTGCCCCGCCAGGTACTGCTGATCCTGTTGCAACAGCGCATTCACTTGCGACACGACGCTCGCCAGTACGGCCTGGGCATCCTGCTTGCCCTGGAACAGGGGCGCGAGCCCCTTACTGAACAAGGTCTCCAGTTCGGTGTCGGAGACTGCCCGCTGCCAGTAGGGGATGCTGGACTTTGCGGCGAGGTCAGCGAGAATCTTCATGCTGGCCGGCTGCTTAGTCCAGGTCGCGTAGACCTTGGCCGCCACCGATTTGATCGACGGCACCGAGGCCACGGTGTTTTGGAACGCCAGCAACTGGCCCTCCGGTCCGGTCATGTATTTGTTGAAGAGCCAGCCGCCGTCGGGGTTCTTGGAGCCGCTCGCCTGGCTGATGCCGGACGCTTCAGCCAGAATGATGTCCTTGACCGGTCCCTTGGGGGGCGCGTAGATGTCCCAGTCGAAACTGCACGTGCCGGTGCCGCAGACGGCGCCGATCGCCCAACTCCCCTGGATTTGCATCGCCAGATTGCCGGAATTGAAATTCACGGTCCCCTGGGTCTTGATCCCGGCGCCCAGCGCGGCGTGCGCCTTGTTGGTGAGGTCGGCGGTCCACTGCAACCCGTCCACCGCCGGCTGCTCCTGGAGGAGGCACTTGGTCACCTGGGCGTCGAACACCGAGCCGCCGTAGGCGCCCACCGGGATGTCGATACCATAGGTGAAGGCGCCGTCGTTGAAGCCGGCCTGGACGACGCTGGCCGGATCCAGCCCCGGTGCATGCGCCCCCTTGCTGTCGACGGTGAGCTTCTGGGCTGCGTCCTGAAACGTGTTGAAGTCCCAGGTGTCATCCGGTAACGCCACACCCGCCTTCTTGAAGAGGTCCTTGTTCACCCAGAGCGCCCAAACGCCCAGATCGAGCGGCATCGCGTACTGCTTCCCCCGCAGAAACTGGGGGCTGAGGGCGATGTCGAACCAGTCGCTCTTATTGAGCTTGTCGCGTGTGAAGTACGGTGCGATGTCAATCACCACGCCCTTGGCCGCCAGCGAGAACAGGTCGTCGTCCGAGGTGAAGACGACATCGGGAGCCGTTCCGCCAGCAACCTCAGCGATAAGCTTGTCGTGGTAGCTCGGGGAATACTCCGCCAGCACCGAGTAGCCGGGCTGCGCTTGCTGGAAACTGTCGATGGCCTGTTTGAAGAAGTTCTGGTAGTTCTGACCGGCCCGCTCAAGGAAGGTGATGGCTTTGGTGCCCGGTCGTGGTGTCACCGTGGGGGGAACCGGTGTGGCACTTCTAGTCGTGGATGCGCCGGCCTGGCTCGTCGTGCTTGCCACGGTTGAGGTTGAAGCCACGGCGGCCGAAGAGGCAGCGGACGTGCTGGTCAGGCTGCTGGCGACGGCGCTCGTCGCAGCCAGGCTCGACGCGGCCGAGCTGCTGGCGGTCGCAGTCAGCGAACCGGAAGTGGTGGCGACGGTCGCGCTCGTGGCCCCGCAAGCACTCAGGAGCATGCCGGCCCCACCTGCCAGCATACCCATCAGTACCGCCCTTCGTGCTACCGTGGCAGAGACACCTGCTAACTCAGACCTGTGGTGCATTGTGGTCGTGCTCCTTTCGTCCACTGGCTTGGCGCCGGGACTCTCACGCTCGGTCAGACTGCCGAAGGACACGAAGCCGGCTTCGGAATAGGTCGGGGCCGAGCGTGTGATTGCAAGTGTAGTCGTCAACGGCATCCATGGCAAACCGCACCTGCCATGGCCACTCGCCCGTTTACAGGCGGCTGGGCCTTGGGCTCCCCCGCCTTGCCGGCTACACCCACTCCGGGTCGCCGCGCCGGGAG
>DAINCT010000448.1:0-3947 GCA_036732245.1 Chloroflexota bacterium
TGCTGGTGCACCAGGTGACAGTGCCGATGCATCTGGCGTTCCTTCGTGCCACCGGAATCAGGAGCCAGAAGACCGTGCAGCTGGTCGACGAACTGGGCAATTGCGCCTCGGCTTCGATGGCGCTCCAGCTACACCGGGCCGTCCAGACAGGGCGCGCGGAGGCGGGTGCCCGCGTTCTCTGGGTCGGTCTAGCCGGGGGCATCAGCGTTGGTGTAATGGGTCTCCAATTGTGATGCGGAAGCACGGGGCCCTTCCGCCCATCCTCTCCGTAGTCTTCGTCGACACCTTGGGATATGCGACGGTCGTTCCGCTCCTTCCCTTCGCGCTTCGTGGGCACGGTGCGGCCCCGCTGGCCATCGGCGCGGTCTTTGCGGCATTCAGCCTTTGCCAGCTGGTCACGGCGCCGTATCTCGGACGTCTCAGCGACAGGATCGGACGGCGCCCCGTGCTGGCCCTCAGCCAAGTGGGCAGTATTTTCGGCTTCGCCCTGCTCGCACTCTCATCTTCTTATCCGGTGGTATTTGTGTCGCGGGTGATCGATGGTTGTTCCGCCGGAAATATCTCAGTCTGTTATGCCGCGATACTCGATAGCAAGACTGAGGACGAACGGCGTCGCGGAATTTCCGCGCTCGGCGCCGCCGCCGGCGGCGGCATACTCGTAGGTCTTGGGCTCAGCGCCTTCCTGGCTGGCTTTGGGCTTACCGCAGCGGCTCTTGCAGCCATGTTCCTCAGCCTTCTCAGTCTCGCGCTCACCTGGCTGGCAGTCCCGGAGACGCGGAAACGCGACCGCGCGAGCCTGAACGTGTCTGCGGCTTTGCGGCTGCCCGAATTGAGACGCGGCGGCATCTTCGTCGCGCTCAGCGCAACGCTGCAGGCCGCATTTTTCCTTACGCTCCCGGCCTATCTTGCCGGTGCCCTCGGTCTGCACGTCCAGCCGGCAACCGTTCTGATCGCCGGCCTAATTGGGGTTGCGGCAGCTTTTCAGCTCGTAGCTCTCCCGCGCCTTCTCCGACATCTCGGGCCCGGTGCTACTGCTCGGTGGCTGGTCTTCGTGGCGCTAGCAGGGGCGGCATTGATCGCCGCGGCCGCGCACGGCTCTCCAGCCGTGGTTGTGGGGGCCGCTATCTTCGCCACCGCGGCCGCGGCCCTCGCGACCGTCAGCGCGCTGCTTCTCGCTGAGGCACGCCCTGACTCTCCCATGGGACTCGTTATGGGCCTCAACTCTTCATCCGCCACGGCAGGACAGATGGTAGGGCCGCTGGCGGGCTATGCCGCTTTCGGAATCGGAGGAACTCGAGGTCTTGGCCTTGGGTGCATTGCGCTCGGTGTCTTTGCAGCTCTCGGACTACGGGGACTTGGGCATGGCTGACAACGGCAGTCAATCAAGCGAAGAAACGGTCAGTAATCCTTGTCCCGACCTATGGGTGGTTGTACCCGTCTTCAACGAGGCGGCCGGCATAGCGCCGACCCTGCAGGCTCTCACCGTGCAGAACGACCAGAATTTTGCTCTGCTCCTAGTCGACAACGGCAGTACTGACGGGAGTGCCGGCGCCATTCGTCGTCTGCTTTCCGGATTGCCCGCCGACCGCTGGAGTCTCATCGTCGAACCGCAGAAGGGAACGGGAGCGGCCGCGGACACCGGCTTTCGGCACGCGATCGCGACGGGAGCCACCCACGTGGCCCGAACCGATGCGGACTGTCTCCCGGATCCCGATTGGATTACCGCCATCCGCGCCGGGTTTGCGTCAGGGGCCGAATTGATCGCCGGCGAGATCCGAATTCGTCTTGACGAGAAGCCTCTACGGCCCGGGGAGGCAAAGTTCCTGCAGTTCATAGTCGCAATGGCCGCCAGGTTCGGCTGTCTGCGTCCTGGAAACCGCGACCCCCGATATCTCACCGGCTACGTGATGACAGCAGGCAATAATCTCGCCATCACGGCGGATCTCTACCTTCAATGCGGGGGCTTCCCGCGCGCCTGCATCGAGGAGGTCCATGAGGACCGGGCGCTGGTCAATGCGGCTCGCCTGCTCACGCCCAATATCGCTCACCGTGAGGACATGATCGTCCAGAACTCATTGCGTCGGCTTCGCTGCTGGGGCCTGTGGCACACGCTGCTGTGGTACTGGGATCACCGCTGGCTCCCTTCAGAGGTTGACATTCGATGACCGTGGCTCAGCCAACCATAAATGCGGGTGGGGATAGGGCAGCGTTCAGGCGGGCGCTCCGGTGGGAGCAGCGCGTCCAGTTTGCAGCTCATCCAGTCGCGTACCCATTAGCCCTGGCGTTGAGAAGACTCGGACCTGTTCTGCATGTCCCCGGCGTCGGTCACGTTATCAACGCCCCGACTATTGCGCGCACCGTCCTCATGGACACTGATGGCTTCAGCAAAAACGGTCCAGGAAGCGCCGGGCAGCTGATAACCCAGGTGATGGGAGACTACGCGCTCCTCAATCTTGAAGGGGAAGCACACCACGAGCTACGAGCGATTCTTCTTTCCGCTTTCAATTCGTCCGCCGTTCATGACCTTGTCGAGCGCGTGTGGCGCAAGGGACTGGACGAGGCAGTTTTCGCCCTGGTGTCGGGCCAGCGAGTGGACCTCGCTCGGCTAGCAGCCCTGCTGACGGGCAGGACGATGCGCCACCTTCTGGGCATCGGTCACATAGACGACGACGCGATGAGTCTTGCGACGTTCGAGCTGGGCGAGAAGATGGTGAGCGTCGTACGATTGCGAAGCAAGCCTCTCTCTCCAAGCGTGGTAGCCCGTTCGAGGCAGCGGTTTCTTGCATTCACGAACGAGATAGCCTGCGGAATGGAGATCGCACCTTCGGAGTCCATCATCGGTCGCCTGCGTTCTGCTGGATTCAATGAATCGCGGGTGCGGGGTGTCGGCGCCGCACTCCTGCTAACGGGGACGGGCACCGTGTCCACCGCGCTTCCGCGTACGGCTGCAATCGTCAGCGTCGCCGAGATATGGGGACGGACCGGTGACCGAGAGTCGCGTTTGCACACGATTGACGAGTGCCTGCGGATCATAACGCCGTCCCCGGTCATGCTTCGGAGCGTTAGACACGACACCGTAATCGCCAATCACCGGTTCAGGGAGGGACGCCGCGTCGCCATCATGACCTACGCCGCAGTCCGCGGCTTTGAGGACGGCGATTCACTTCACCCGGATAGGAAAACACCGCCCCCAGCGCGTGACCTTCATTTTGGCGCAGGCGCACACCACTGCATCGGCTACGCCTTGGCTCGCGCCGAACTGGACCTCTCCATGGAGCGACTCGGCTCGGTCGGCCCGTTGCGAGTGGCCCGGCGCAGAGTGGCTCACAACGTCCTCATCCCACGCTACAGCCTTGTCGAAGTCGAGACGGTCAGATGATGCGCGTCGCCTCTCTCGGCGACATGTACGCAACCATCGGCCGCCTCGGAGCCGAGCGCCGGGATCAAGTGGCGCTTGTATCGTCGCATGGCCGCTCCACCTCCTTCGGTGCGCTGAACGATGCCGTGAGCGCAGCTGCAACGCGTCTCAGGGCGGAGGGCATGCGTCGCGGCGATGCAGTGGCTTTTAGCGTTCGCCCGTCGGTTGAAGCCATCGTTCTCATCCTCGCCACGGTTCGCGCCGGCGGTGTAATCGTCGCCGCGGACCCGGGAATGGGCAAGAAGTTATTCGCCGCGCGGATGGCTGCGGTGCGACCTAGGTTTGTCATGGCTGAGAGCCTGCTCTACGCCCTCTCCGGCAGCGGCGTTGCTCGTAGGCTACTGCGCAGCAGACGGCTAGAACTGCCCCAGATCGCCGGCCTCCCTGATTGTCGCTTCGTGCGCGTGGGAAACTGGCTCCCTGGAACACCCTCTTCGATAGATGCCGGCCGCCTCTTCAGGCCGTTGGAGGGCCTGTCGGATCAGCCCGTCGTTCTGGAACCGGAAGATGCAGTTTTTATCGTGTTCAC
>DAINCT010000449.1:0-3941 GCA_036732245.1 Chloroflexota bacterium
GGGCACGGATGTGGTCGGCAACCGGGTTCGAGTGAAGGTCGTAAAGAACAAGGTTGCACCTCCGTTCAAGCAGGTGGAATTCGATCATATGTACGCCGAGGGCATTTCGCGTGAGGGCGGCTTACTCGACGTCGGACTCGAGATGGGACTGGTCGACAAGAGCGGCGCCTGGTTCACCTACGGCTCGGCCCGGCTCGGACAGGGCCGCGAAAACGCCAAAGAATTTTTGCGTCAGAACGCAGACATTCGTGCCGAGCTGGACGCTCAGATTCGCGAGAGCATCGCCATCTTCAAGTCGGAGACCACGCCCGTCCCGGCTATGTAAACGCGGTCAGACGTCCGCTGCAGGTCGCCTCTCTCCGGAGAGGCGGCTTCTTTTTATGCCTTCATCGCATCACCTGACCCGAGACTTCGCGTGCTACCATCCGACGATGCTTCAGCCCGATACCATGTTGAACAATCGGTACCGCCTCGTGGCTCTCATCGGAGAAGGCGGGATGGCCGCGGTTTACCGTGCCGTTGACACGCGGCTCGGCCGCGACGTTGCGGTCAAGGTCCTCCATCCGGAATACGCGCGCGATCAGCCCTTCTTGCAACGTTTCCAGCAGGAAGCCGAATTCGCCGCCAGCCTGGGAGCACACCCCAACATCGTCGCTATTTACGACATTGGGCAGGACGATTCGCTCCACTACATCGTGATGGAGCTCGTGGAGGGTCGAGACCTCAAAGAGATCATTCGGGAACGGGCGCCGCTCGAAGTGGCCGAAGCCTTTAGCGTCGCGCGGCAGGTGGCGTCTGCTCTGGCCTTTGCACACCAACGCGGACTGGTGCACCGCGACGTCAAGCCGCAGAACATCATGGTGACGGACGCCGGCAATGCGAAGGTCACGGACTTCGGTATCGCCCGCAGTTTGTCTGCCTCCCAATTGACCCGCACCGGTATGGTCATCGGAACCGCTCATTATTTCGCGCCCGAGCAAGCTCAGGGAAAGCCCGCGTCACCTTCGTCCGACATCTATTCGCTCGGGGTAGTGCTGTACGAAATGTTGACCGGCCGCCTGCCGTTCGAAGCCGATACCCCAATCGGGGTGGCCATGCAGCACCTGCACAGCGAGCCACCGCCGCCCTGGGACTACAATCCGGGTCTCTCGACCAGGGCCGGCGCGGTAGCTCTTCGGGCGCTGGAGAAGGACCCCGAGCGGCGCTATCGAGACGCGATGGAGTTCGCCAGTGCTTTATCGGAGGGTGCGGCTGCCGGCAATGCCGGCACTACCTCCATCAGTCCAATCGTCTCTCCGCCGTCACAGCAGACGCGTGTCTTCCCCGCTGTACCTCGTGAGGGCTCTCCGCCGCCGCGACGACGGGTCGTCCGCGACCCGTTCGAAGGCGTACCATCGAAAACTCAAGCAGGGCCTCCGAACCCATGGCGGCGAACCTGGATCATCCTGGCCGTTCTCCTGGCTGGAGCCGTGGTTGCGGGCGGCGCCTTTTTCGTGAGCAATCAGGCGTTTGGAGGCGGGGCAAGCGCCACTGCCACCGCTACTGCTACGGCGACCAACACCGTGCAACCGACCGCTCGGCCACGCCGAACCGCGACCGCAACCAGCATTCCAGTGGTGGTACAGCCGACCAACACGCCTTCCATTCCCGCCACGATACCTCCGAGTCCGGTGCCGACGAGAGCCCTGCCTACCTTTACCCCCATTCCACCCAAGCCGACACCAACCCCGAAGCCTAAGCCCCTACCGACCGCGACTCCAATTGTGCCGACCAGCACTCCGCTCCCTGTCTTCCCTCCGGTCACTGTCACCCCCACCGCCGTAGGATAGATAGTAGGTGCTTCGCGGGCGCGACGCCTCTGAGACCATTGGATGAGGAGCGTAGTGTGACTCAGGCGATTGAGCTACGAGCTGGTCTCTTTCTGATCGATCTGCATTTCCAGGGTGAATCCGGCGTCATCGCGGCCTTTCTACTGGAAAACGCCGGAGAGTACGCGTTGGTCGAGACGGGGCCAACGTCGACCCTGGATGCTCTGCTGGAGGGTATCCAGGCAGCCGGAGTGGCCCCGGAGGCGATCACTAAGCTGCTAGTTACGCACATCCACCTCGATCATGCGGGCGCCGCCGGTACGCTGGTGAAGCTCTTCCCGCACCTCCAGGTCTACGTGCATGAAGTTGGCGCGCCGCATCTGGCAGATCCGTCGAAGCTATTGGCCAGTGCGCAGCGAATTTACGGCGATCGAATGGATGCACTCTGGGGCGAGGTGCTTGCCGTTCCCAGCGCGAACATCGTCGCATTGTCGGACCGAGATAGCGTACGGATTGGCAATGCAGAGTTGACCGCTCTTTACACGCCCGGACACGCTTCACATCATGTCGCTTACCTCGACACTGAGCAGCGGGAAGTATTTACGGGGGACGTGGCGGCCATTCGTTTGCAGGGATTTGACTACGTCCGACCGGCTACTCCTCCACCCGATATTGACCTGGAGTTGTGGACCGCAAGCCTCGATCTGCTGCGAGGCGTGCATGCAGACACGCTCCACCTCACCCACTTTGGATCGTTCTCAGACGTCAATCGACATCTGATGACAGCTCAGGACCAACTGTTTGCATGGGCAACCTTCATCGAAAACCTGCAAGACCAGGGTCGGGAACCGTTGGAGATAAAATCCGCTTTACGGGACCGGGCGGACGCTGAGGTGTTGGCAGTGCACCCCGACAAGGAGGCGGTCCGGAGATACGAATTGGCAGCGCCTTCGGGCATGTCGGTCGACGGCTATCTGCGGTACTTCCGGCGGCGCGATCGTGACCACTAACTCGGGATATTGACGCACCGAGGAAGACCCTTCATGCCATCGACGGGCATCGAACAGCGCCGTTTTGAGGCGCACGAAAGGATCCAAAATATGGATCTCGAGCCTTCGACTTGACAAACACGGGAACAGCGCACGTCCCGTTTCCCTGATACAATAGGGCTGGAAGGAACCGTTCCACGTGCTGTTAAATCGACTGCGCCTGCGCCATTTTCGGACCTACGAATCGCTCGATGTGCGCCTCACTCCCGGGGTGACGATTCTGCACGGACCCAATGGAGCGGGCAAGACGAATGTGCTCGAGGCGGTGTTTGTCCTCGGTACCACGCGGTCCTTCCGAACTCGTTCGGATCGAGAAATGATTTCCTGGGATCAGGAGGCGGACGGTACGAACCGATTCGCACGTCTCGAAGCGGAAGTCGAATCCAATGGCGGTCCTTTCCGGGTAGACATGGCGATCTCAGAGATTCCGGCACGCGGTCCTGCCGACTCGACGGTTCGCAAACAATTCAAGCTCAACGGGAGCCCCAAGCGTGCCTCGGACGTGGTGGGATCGGTCAAATGTGTGCTTTTTTCGCCGGAAGATGTGTCGCTGGTCACTGGGTCCCCATCGCTCCGGCGACGATATATGGATCTCATGCTGTGCCAGATCGACCATCACTATCTCCGGTTGCTGCAGGACTACGGACGGGTACTGGTCCAGCGCAATGCATTGCTGCAGCGCCTGCGCGGACGTCCGGAACCGGCCTCCCTGCTCGAATTCTGGAACGAGAAGCTGGTGGCGGCGGGCACGGACATCATGATTTCCCGTAAGACGATGCTGCGAGTCGTCAACGACTTCGCGCGTGAGGCTTATGCGGAGCTGGCGGGGCTTGGCGAAGAGCTGTCGGTGCTCTACCGGCCGAGTCTCGAAGAGGCGGAGCAAGCGACCGACAGTCACATCGCGTCGCTGTTCCTCGAACGGCTAAACAAGTTGCAAACCAAGGAAATCTATCAGGGAATGACGTTGTGCGGCCCCCACCGGGACGATCTGCAGTTTACGATCGCAGGCATGGAGGCGCAGGCATTCGGCAGCCGAGGACAACAGAGGAGCGTGGCTATCTCGCTCCGGCTCTCGGAATTGCAC
>DAINCT010000450.1:0-3895 GCA_036732245.1 Chloroflexota bacterium
GCCGTCCAGCTGATCACGGGCAACATATTCGTACTCGCCCCCCGGGGCGCCTGAAGCGCTTCTGGTTCCCAAGTGGCACAGCATCGGGACGCTCGGCCGTTGGGTGGAGTGGCCCCAGATCTGTCCCGCTGGCCGTCCGGCGACAGCCTTCATCAAACACACGGACCCGTAGAGTCTGAGAGTGATTATCTGGCTGAACGGACCGTTTGGCGGGGGCAAGACGACTACCGCTCACGCGATTTGTGATCGAGATGAGTCCATCGTTCTCTTCGATGCTGAAGAGGTCGGTTTCATGCTGCGCCACGCGCTCAACGGGAAGCGTCCGGTCACCGATTTTCAGGACTGGCCCGCATGGCGGAGCCTGGTCGTGGCTACTGCGATGGAGTTGGCGACGTACCTCCAGTGCGATCTCGTGATCCCGCAATCCGTATTCACCCGCACCTATTGGCAGGAATTGGCGACAGGATTCGCTTCCGCGGGAATGCGAATGCGCGCGTTCACCCTGAACGTGCACCCGGGAGAAATTCAACAGCGCATCGTCACGGACGACAACGAGTCAGGCGCGGTGACCTGGCGTCTCGCAAAGGCAATGGATTATCAAAACGCTCTGCCATGGCTTGCGGCGGAGACCACGATGATCGAGACACTCAATCGCACGCCAGACAACATTGCATCCTTCATCCTCGAGGACGTGGCCAGACCGAATCACTACCAGTCTTAAGTCCCGGCAGAGGTTCCCAAGTGACACAGCATCGGCACCCTCGGCCGTTGGGCGGATTGGCGCTAGAGCTGTCGCGCTGGCCGTCCGGCTGGCGGGCGGCGGATCATGCGCTGAGCAATACCAGTTGAGCGTCGCCGCCCTAGGCTGAATTCGTGATTGTTGATAAGAGCATCGCCTATCTCCGTTCCCGCGGAGTTTCGCTTGGAGACGGGCTGAGCGACCGCGACATCACGCGGGTTGAGAATCGATACGGCTTTCGGTTCGGAAGCGATCACCGTGAGTTTCTTTCGAAAGTCCAGCCCCACGGTGAGGGCTGGTACGACTGGCGCAACGAGAACGACGACCTACTCCGGAGCGCCCTCGACTGGCCAACCGATGGCGTGCTGTTCGATGTCGAGAACGACGCGTTCTGGCCGGTCTCCTGGGGACAGCGCCCCGCGACTATCGAGTTGCGGCGGGTGATCGCCTCGGACCAGATCGCCAAATGGCCGAAGCTTGTTCCGTTGTATGGTCACCGTTATTTGCCGGCTGATCCCGTCGGGCCTTCCGCACCAGTGTTTTCGGTGTACCAGACCGACGTGATTATCTACGGCGATGATCTGCTCGACTATGTTCAGAACGAATTCGGCAGCCAGAAAATGTCACCCTCCCGGCTCAACGCGCACAGCTTCGAGCCATGGACACTTTTCGCTTTCAACCTGGACATGGAATAGCCGAAGACGAGATGGGGACGTCGCGCTGACCGTCCGTTCACCAGTTCGATGAGAATCTAGAGTTTTCTAAACCAACCCACGAGAGGCTCGGATGAGTTTCGACATCTTCCTGCAAGACTTTTCCGCCGAGCCTGCCGACCGAAGTGCCACAATCGGCCCCATACTCGCCGCCCTACTGGACAGCTCAGGCACACGAATCACCACTTCGGATGGCGCTGCTGATGTTTACGGACTTGTCGACTCTCCCGTGATCGGACTCATGTTCAATCACGTCGACGGCGACGCTGCTTGGGACGTCATATATGAGATTGCACTTGCCGCGAAATGGGTGGTGATGCCGGTCGGTTGCGCGGTCTGTGTGCCGAGCGAAGAGCTCGTGGACTCGATCCCCGAAGAGCTGCGCGAAATGGGCTTCGAACTTGTTCGATCCGGTGCGGACATCCTCCGTCTCGTACGGAGCAGATGAGCTTGTCGTAAATATCGAAGCATAAGTTGCGCTCGTAAGGGGTCCCTGTTGTGGGAGGGCGAGATGAAGGGGGGCAATTGCCCGGCAAGCCGAGAGCGGCTAGGTTCAGGACATGGCAGAGATTTCGGCTCTCACGGTTTTTGCGGGGCTCCCGGTTCGGGATCTAGCGCTTGCGATCGAGTGGTACGAGCGGGTTTTGGGTCGCGTCCCAGACGCGCGACCCGCTCCCCAGATCGCCGACTACTACCTAACAGTTGATCGGGTGCCCGAGCAAGGCACGCTTCAACTTCGGGAGGATGCCGGCCGTGCCGGGGGTGGGATGACGACGATCAACGTGGAAGACATCACAGTGATCGCCCAGTCCCTTGCGAATCTGCAGGTGGCATTCGACACGCAAGAGTTCCCGATCAACGCCGTGACCGTGAGCTCCGTCACAGTGGGCACATTCGAAGACCCAGACGGCAACGCTGTCACCATCGTTCAACCTCACCTCCGGTCCACGGAATAGAGGCGTCAGTAAGGTCTTTCCGTTGCTCGCCGCAATCGGATCCTGCACTGACAACGTCGATTTGCCCCGCAGCAGGTTCCCAAGTGACACCCGTCGGCGCGCACGGCCGTTGTGCGAATTGGCTCCGGATCTGCCGCGCTGGTGGTCCCCTTCGGACGCCGTCTTGAGGGGTCTGATGCACTCGCTGCGCGACAGATCATGGGAAACTCTCGCATCTCTATCTCTATATAGGTAGAGTCAGCGTATGAAGGATCTATCGCGAGTGACCGCGGCGACTGTTGATGTGCTGCGTGTTCTGGTCGGCTCGGGAGATCCGACGTGGGGGTTGCAGATCATTAAACAGAGTGGGCGGCCCGCGGGGAGCGTCTATCCGATCCTCGATCGGTTGGAACGTTTGGAGTGGGTGTCGTCGGAGTGGGAACGGGATGATTCCCGGAGTGGCCCGCGTCGCCGCTTCTATCAGCTCACGGCGGAGGGTGCGCGGGCTGCTGCTGCTGCGATTGCCCGGGTGGACGCGGATGTCCGGTCTACCAAATTTCGTGAGGCGGGAGCGTTCTGATGTCGACGCTCGCCGAATGGCTCGTCGGGATTGCCGCTGCAACGCTGCCACGAGGCAGTCGCGCCAGGTACGCAGAGCAATGGTCCGCTGACTTGAGAGATGCCGATCAAGCGAGTGTGCGTCGATTCCAGATAGTTCTGGGTGCCTTCAGCGTCGCGGCGGGGGTCGTGCGCCGCGAAGTGTGGGGGCAAGAATTGAAGGCGACACTTAGCTGGGTTCAGCCAGTCATACTGCTGCTGTTGCTGGCGATCCCGTTGTATGTCGCTGTCGTCCGCGATGACGTCTTCCATCTCTTTGGGGGAGGAGGGGTTGCCCTTGCGGGAAGCTTCGGCGTCTTCAGCGAGTTCATGATTGGCGGGCTGGTGATCTATCTCCTGTTCCCGGTCTGCGTTGTGTTACTCGGCTGCCTGCGTCTCTACAAGGAAGTTCCCGGATCCCAACGGATCACCGTGCGGAAAGAAGGGTATCTTTTCGCCCGCCTTATCACCGGAGCCGGCATCAGTTTCGTGGTTTTCGCCGTGTCCACATTCCTCTTATTCGTGCTGGCGTTCTATATCTGGCCCGCCCTGGGGAACCCGTCCGTAGACCTCAGCGTCTATTTCTTGACTCCGAAGTCTGCGGTCACCTCCAGCTTCACGGCCAGCACCTACAGTCAGTTATTGGCGTTCGGATCGCTGACGTTCGGGATCCTCTATTCGCTCTGGGTCGGGTTCTGCGCCGCAGTGTGGACGAGCCTGGCAATGGCGGCTCTTCTGACGGTGAGGAACCGGCCCCTTGCGCTTACGCTTCCATTCCTGCTCTACATCGCCCAATGGGTCGCCGCATCTCTTCTCGGTAACGTCCGCGCTTCCTTCGTCGCATCCACGTTTCCCTTTGTTAACGCCGACTGAAAACAGGGCCACTTCTGCCATCTGAAAACAGGGCCACT
>DAINCT010000451.1:0-3890 GCA_036732245.1 Chloroflexota bacterium
TCAAAGCTTCTGCCTCCTGATTGGAACTGCGACCATTGTTCCTTACTGAGCCGGCCCGATGCGTCACGTACGCCCCCTAAAGGCATCCTTGACCGGGCGCAGCTCAAGTCCGGAAAGCCATCGGTTATGGTGCAGTGTCCCCTAGTACCAAGAATCGAGGTATCCATGGATCCCGCCGGTCGGTCTCCGCTCCATTACGCAGCACTCACCAATGATGCCGCGGAGGTGACGCGACTGATCGCAGAAGGCGAGACTCCCGATTCGTCCGACAGCCAGGGATTCACCCCGCTTCATCTTGCGTCCCAGGAACACGCCCTGGCCGCGGCGGCCGCGCTGCTCAACCTCGGCGCGACGGTCGACCCGATCAACTCCTTCGGCAATACACCGCTGTTCGTCGCCGTATTCAACTCGCGCGGGCGGCCCGAGATGATCGATCTGCTGCGATCACGCGGTGCAGATCCACTGCATTCGAACAGGACAGGGCAGACCCCCATGGGACTGGCCAGATTAATCGGCAACTACGACGTGGCACAGTACTTCGAAGATCTCCTCTGAGCCGCCGGAACTAGCAACGGCCGAATAGGGATCCCCTACCGGACGCCGTCACTCCGTTGCGTCTCAGCAGCGGACCAGCCTTATCTCTGGCAGCTTGCGCCGGCGCGCTCGATGGCTCGATACACGGTGGAGCGGGCGACTTTGAAGAGGTCTGCGCTCTCGGGGGTCGTAGTGAGATCGGTGATAGTGCCTGCGCTGTCGAATAGTTGCACTGAATCCTGCGCCGCGCGGCGGCATCAAGGGAGATCACGCCGGCCGGCTGTCTCAACTCGACGAAGGATTTCGTCCGCGACGCACGTGAGCGGTGCGGTGGCGTCGATCCTGATGCCACCGTGTGGAATTTCTTCTCTTGTTCGGTGCAAGCGTTCGATCAGTTTCCGTTCCGTTTGTCGCCCTCCCCATTCGTCTTCCGGCCGCTCGTCAAGCCGTCGGTTCAACGTGTCGAGGTCGACCTCGAGAACGAAGACGCCATCAAACAGATCGATGAACTTCGCGAGGTTTCTCGAGCCACCGCAGAAGAACGTCACCGCCTCGCGCTTGTCTGCGATCAGGGCCTTCACTTTGTCCACGCTCCAGATGTGGTGATCGTGCACGGAGACGCCGGTGATGCCCGCCAGTGGTTCACCAGTTTCCGGATCGCCCTGATAGGCCAGCTCACGGTCGCCGTTGATGGCGTGATAACCGCGCCGCCGCAATTCGTCGCAGACCGAGGTCTTGCCGGTGCCGGAACCGCCTTCGACGAGGTAGTTCTTTCTGCCCATGCCTGATAGTACCGAAGCGATACGCGAGACGAGGGCTGCGGTGTAGGCGCCGTCGCCTGCTGCTGCTGGGAACGGCAGCGGAGAAAAACGTTCGTCTTCGTGCACGGACACAGCCGGTTCCTGCAAGCTCCCAACTCCCTGTCTGTGAGTCGCAGAGTTATATGGCTCTTTTTTCGCAGCGCTATTTGGCGTGCTCGCCTATCCCAGCCGTCCCGTTGGCGGATCGGCTGTCGGACGCTGCTGGCCGCTTGGGTGGTCTTCGAAGAGAATGGGGCTGTGAAGTCGCTGCGTGACATGCTCCGGTCGCTGCCCTCGATCGTCGGCAAGGCGCCGGACACTGATTGGACGTCGGTGCCGGACTCGCCGCGTCCGCTTTTCGTGCAGTGGCTGCGGGATGCGCTTGACGCCGGTGTGCCGGAAGCCCATGCGGCCACGTTCTCGACGGTCGACCAGGACGGCATGCCGGATGCCCGAGTGCTCGTACTCAAGGACGTGACCGACGACTGTGCCTTCAAGATTGCCACCAGCGATGAATCGGCCAAGGGCCGGCAGCTGATGGGGAATCCGAAGTGCGCCATCTCGTTCTATTGGGGCCCGCTCTCCCGCGCGGTACGGATCCGCGGCACCGCACAGCGCGCGTCCGCCGCCGAATCGGCGGCCGACTTCCGCGCCCGCCACCCGCACGCACGCGCAATCGCGTTGATCGGTCAGCAAAGTGCCGTCCTTGCGAACGAAGCCGCCCGCGATGCGCTGGTTGCGCAGGCCGCAGCGGCTTTGGAGGCAGACCCTGATCTCGTTTCACCGCACTGGTCGGTCTGGACAGTCAAACCGTTGTCGATTGAATTTTGGCAGGGTACCCGGAGCCGGGATCACCAACGCCTTAGCTATGTCCTCACCGATGCCGGATGGATCCATCAACGCCTCTGGGCGTGACGTCACGGCAGACTGTACTGTCTGTCACGGTGAGGGATCCTCCACCGGACACTGTGGCCGGCGCGGTGAATGCTGTGAGCCGCATTGGGCCTGCCTTGATCCTCTACGCTTCTACCCATGGGGACTGAAACCGTGGGCGAGGTGGGGGCGGCCATGGCCGGCGAACCTGAGAGCTTGCCGCTGACGAAGGACCTGTGCCTTCTTTCCGATGGCCGTCCGTCCGGGAACGGGATGGCCTGGGTTGAATCGGGGCTGCGTCGTCGGTTGTTGAGACGTCTCTGGGTGGCCGGCGCGCTGGTCGTTACGGCGGTTTCACTCTGGGGAGCGGGTTTCTGGGTCTTGACAAGGCCGTTTCATGAGGACTGGCCGCGTACCGGGGCCACTGTGGTCCGCACCCACGAGTTTTATGCGAAGGGGGAGCACTGCGAGGTCTACCTGAGTCTTCCCTCGGTGCCCCAGCCGCGCACCGTCATGTTCTCCGGCTATGCGCCCTGTAGCGAACTGCCGTCCCGCGGCGCAGCTGTCACGGTCAGCACGGACCCATGGGACCCGACTGCGGTCCGCATTATCGGCTATGACGGTCCGTTGTGGGGCGACATAGGGTTGCCCGCTACTCTGCTGGTCGTGCCCGTTCTCTGGGTTTGCACGTACCTCCTCGTCACAGGTACGCGTTTCCGTCGGGCTCGTAAGGCCGGTGGCGGGCCGTGGCGGGCCGTAACGGTCCGATTCATCTCACGGACGGTCTACCGGGGCGGGGTAAGCGCCCGGTTGTGGGCGCTGGACACTGACGGCAAGGAACGCACATTCGTCCTTTCAGGGCCGGCCAATGAGTTACCCGGGTTCACGAATGGTCGAACGGGTACGGCAATGACGTTCTGGCTCGCCGGTGATGGCTTCGGCAATGTCCTGATCGGCCAACCCGGTGCGGGTCGGGCAATCCTTGGCAGGGCATACGCACCCAACGAGTTCGAGTTGCGCGCCATGGCGTGAACGCGAGAGTCCGGTTCTTAACGTGCGCCCGCAAGCGGCCGGAATGATGCTCTCCGCCCTTCCTCTGAAGGAATCCTTGACCGGGTGCAGTCACGGGCTCCTCGCGGCAGGTCTCTATCTGTCAGCAGTTGTTAATGCCGTGCCGGCCCGGCATCATGATTGCTGTCATCAATGACGCTCTCGGGCACGTCGAGGGGTAGGCCCAGCCCTCGCCTCTTGCGATCCGCCGCGAACAAGCAATTAAGCTTCCAACATCCCGCAAATCCCACAACGGCATAGACCAGCAGGGACAGTGCCATCACCCCCAATGGAATCAGAAGGGACGGGCCGGCAACACTCGGAAGGTTGGCCAGCGTGATCATGTAGAGGACGATCACTCCGAGGAGTATGCCGGTACGGATCAGCATGCCGTGTTGGAACTTGTCGTACTCGTCCAGGGTTGCCTTGCTGTACTTGCCCGTAGCCGCCAACTTATCTGAATACACCGTCCACCGCGCTCTCTTTGCAAGTTCTCAATTGAAGCATCTATCGGCCACGCGCGGCCTACTCCCGACGGGCGACACCTTCCCGAGGTTCCCTGAGGCGTGGTCCGCTAGGGGATCCTCAAACAGGACGCCGGAGCTGCCCGACTAGGCTCGGTCTATATGGAAC
>DAINCT010000452.1:0-3880 GCA_036732245.1 Chloroflexota bacterium
AATGCGTCAAGAACTGCCCATCGAATAATGTCGGCTTCTTTGTCCAGAAGCCTCTCACATCGGTCATTGCTCCCGTGCGACGCCGGGCTGATATCGCCTGGTCGGTCCTGCTGCTGTTTGGTCTGGTGGTCTACCAGCAGGTCAACGCGCTCCCCGTCTACGCAAACCTTGACAATTGGCTGAATAGCCGCACCGGCCTGGCGTACCCCAACCCGATCGCATACCTAGGCTTCATCGCCGCCTTCGCGCTCGTATTCGCTGGAGTTATCTGGCTCCTCCGCGCTCTCCTCGCGAGGCGCGAGTCGGCGCCCAGCATTGACGTACGAAAGACGAACTCATTCACGAGCTGGCTGATGCCGCTCGCCTACGCGTTTATTCCTCTGACTGCTTCCGACTATCTGGCCCGACAGCTCCCGAAGTTCTGGTTCTCCGCGCCCAAAGTCATTGCCAGCATCTCCGATCCCTTTGGCTTTGGCTGGAACATCTTCGGCACCGCCCACTGGTCTGGCGCCAATGTCTCGATCCTCTCGGCCAACGGAGTCGTCGTCAGCCAGGTGATCGTGGTTGGACTGGGTGCGCTCGCCACTCTCTACGCGACCATGAAGGTCCTTCATCGCGATGTGAGCCGCCTTACCTCGCATATCGGATGGCTTAGGGTCGTAGTCGCCCTCCCAGTGGCAGCGGTATGCGCCTACGTTGCCTACCTCTATGTGCTGATGGGAGCCGCGACATGAGAGAGATTCCCGCGGAAGTTGGTTTGAGAATCAGGGCATTGCCGCGAATCCCGAGGTGTCGGAAGGAGCACTAATATGATCGCCGAACCGTTGACTGATTTGCCCCGAGGATTTGACGGCACGCCTCAACACGCCTTCGTCCACATCAATCGGGAGCGTTGCGCGGGGTGTCAGGAGTGTATCATCCGGTGTCCGACCGGCGCCCTGACGCTTGATTCTGAGAACTGGATCGCACAGGCAAATGACGACTTATGTGTGGGCTGCCGCCAATGCGAGCGAGTCTGTCCCTTTACAGCAGTTGCCGTCACGGGGCCCGTCGTGGTCGCGGCACGTCAGGAACCCGCCCCTCTCCACCTCGACAGTATCCTCGGGGACACCAGCGAGGTGCGTCAGGGCTTCTCTGGCTGGCCGCACGCGCTTCTCGAGGCGGACAGGTGTTTGAATTGTCCTGATCCGACCTGTATGGAAGGATGCCCCGCGCACAACGACATCCCCGGCTTCATCTCCGCTATGCGAGAACGGAATCTTGAAAAGGCGCACGAGATCCTTCAAGAGACGAGTATCCTCCCGGATATCTGCAGCCGGGTCTGCGATCAGAGTGTGCAGTGTGAAGGGGCCTGCTCTTGGGCTCTTGCGGGTGAACGACCTGTCTCTATCGGCCTCCTGGAACGGTTCGTCGCCGACAACCGGACGGTGCCGGCCGTCAAGCGAGCCTCGAAGAACGGTTATGGACTCTCAGTCACCGTAGTTGGATCGGGGCCCGCGGGCTGCGCAGCAGCCTGGGAACTGCTACAGGCGGGAGCGACGGTTCGTATGCTCGAAAAGGACGCGGTTCCCGGTGGTGTGCTCCAGTGGGGCATTCCTTCCTTCACGCTTCCCGATGCCCCCATGCAACGGCCCATCGAGGCGTTGCTAAATGCGGGTCTCAGGCTCCAGACCTCATGCACGGTGGGCAACGATATCTCTCTCGACGCGCTTCTGGCCGATGACGATGCCGTCATCCTGGCTCACGGGGCTTCTCAGCCGATCGTCCCGCCCATTCCCGGTCGTGAGCTGGATGGTGTCGAGGACGCTCGTGAGTTTCTCGAGCGGGGAAAGCAGGCTCTCCGAGAGGGTAGGTTCTTGCCGGAGGTCGGAGACGGCGCCCATGTCCTGGTTCTTGGGGGCGGCAACACGGCCATGGACGTTGCTCGCACTGTCCGCCGTTTTGGTGGCGAGGTCACGACGGTCGAGTGGATGGACGAGCGGTTCGCTCGCGTCCGACCGGACGAGCTTGAAGAAGCTCGCGGTGAAGGAGTTACCATTCGCTTCGCGACCACCGTCGAAGGGTTGGAGGGCATTGATGGATCGGTCTGCTCAGCGATGCTTCGGCAAACACGACAGGACCGTGTCGACCAGCTGCCGAAAGTCCTTGGTGGCACGCCCGAACGGGTGACCGTCAGCCGCGTAATCTTTGCCCTTGGCTACCGTGTCGATTCGAAGCTGGCGGCGGATTTTGTGAGCCTGCCACTGCCGCGCGTTGATCAGAGCCAGTACATTCCCGATCGCCGATGGACAGCCAGTGGTATACCGAGTAAATCACCCGCTCAGGTCGGAAGTCGGGCATTGAGTCGAGAAATTGGGCTCGCCGTCGCCGCCTCGCCTACACGCGCCGGTTGGTGGGTCCGCTTCACACACAGGTCGACCAAATCGGACGCGACCTTCCGGGCAACCTGGTGGCAGACCCTCTGGCGGCGCCAAGCTGCGGGCGGATTAGCTGCCGCGCCGACCTCGTACGACGATCGCGTCTGGGTGGCCGGCGACGCTCTCGTCGGCCCGTCAACTGTGGTGGGCGCCATGGCGCAAGGGCGCGAAGCCGCTCGCGCGATTCTGAAGATGCGGCCGACCCGCGAGCCCATTCCAATTGGCCCCGCTGCTCGTCGAGCGCACTGACCAACCTGGGCAAGAAATCAGGCGAGAAATGGCAAGAAGCAGGACGAGAACCGAGGTGCAGTGAGTCCTCGATTCCGCAACATAGATGGTACGGGTCGAGAAGACTGGATAACGGTAGTGGAAGGGGTTCGGGCACTCCATGGCGATCGCCGTCTACCCGGAAATCCTTCAGGGGCTAAAGGAGACACTCGAAGGCAGCTCCGAGCTAATCGGTGACCTGGATGCCGACACTCGTGTGCGGGCGCGAGCCCGTGAGATGGGCCAGGACGCGGGCTACGAGTACGCCGTCACCTTTCGCGTCATCGAGGTCTGACCTTCGCGCGGTCACGAGGTCGGGTTGCCCGCGCAACCTGGGGATGAGTACTGCGACGGTTATCTACCCGCCGATCCACACGCAGGCTGAAAGAATGTGCAACCAAAGAACGATCTGGACTCCAGTAGGAAGCCACATCTAGTGCTCGTACCGAGCTGCCGGCATCAATACGTTGCGAGTCTGATGGACCGTCACATACACCAGACGCGTCTCGGCCGTGATCGATCGTGCCGTGCCGCGCGGAATGGTGACGATCGTCCCCACGTCGAGACGTGTTACCTAGTCATCGATTGTCAGCGTGCCCCTACCGTACTTCCCTCCAGTCTCCCTGGAACCAGGTGCCGAAAGCGGCAGATTGGGCGAACGTTCCGGCTCGTGGTGAGAGAACTCATGGAAGGATCACGATGCGCCATCATTTAACGGAGGCGCGCCCCTCACCCGCAGCGGGACTCACCGATACGTCAACCCGTGAGTGACAACGTCTGCATGTGCCTGTCGCGATGATTCGATCATCGGTCACCTCGTGAAGGGCGACGTTCAGAGCCCGAAGGGGACGTTTGCAGGAGTGACACGGCACTTGCTTGCTTGCACTGATTTACCCCTCACCCGATCATGCCCAGCATCCCACTGAGGGTCGAGGACAGTAAACGCTCCCGACTTCCTCATACGTTCGCCGCGCAGGAATCAGTTCCTCACCCGATGGCGAGGGCACCACGCGCAGGATATGGTAGCGACATGCAGACACATGTAAGGAGGGCAGGAATGACCAAACTTGGCACCATGCAGGATATCCTGCTCGTGATTATCGGATTGAATACGCTTGTCTTCCTCGCCCTGGCGCAACCCGGTGGAGGCATGGAAGCGCTCGTCGGTACAGTCGGGATGGTCACGCTTCTGATTG
>DAINCT010000453.1:0-1542 GCA_036732245.1 Chloroflexota bacterium
TGCAACGGCAGTACAGCGGAACGGCAGGGCGCATCGAGAACTGCCAGATTGGCGTCTTTCTCGCCTACGGAAGCAGCAAGGGACGGCAAGCGAGCTTGGGTCCGCCGAACATGACATATCCAAAAGCGTTACCTGTCATGTGAGCAGGCCCGGTGTGGGACTGGTAAGTGTGCAGGAGATCGTCCAGGCGCACGGCGGCAGCATTGAGGTGGAGAGCATAGAAGGCGAGGGATCGACCTTTACCGTGCGACTGCCTCTCCAGATCTGACGAGCGCGAGCGCCTCCTCGGCGCTCAGTCGGGACCCCTCATCCCAGCTACGCTGCCACCCATCTTCTCCCAGCGCTTCGCGCCCTGTCGCCGCGTTGCGGTCGTAGTC
Source organism: Chloroflexota bacterium (assembly GCA_036732245.1). Taxonomy (GTDB): domain Bacteria; phylum Chloroflexota; class UBA5177; order UBA5177; family UBA5177; genus JANWJD01. The sequence goes on from DAINCT010000453.1 coordinate 378, forward strand.
CGATCGGTTGGGCAGGGAGAGCTTCGCCTGCATGCTTTTCAGGAGGGTAAGGCCGGCTGCCATGAGACGGACGGCAACATCCGGGTCGGTGGCGACGGTGACGCAGCCCAGCCCCACCAGACACTCTGCTACACCGCGCCGGTCGGACATAGCACGGAAGTCTGCGATCGCACGCGTGAAGTACGGAATCGCCTCGCTGTCCTGACCAAGACCGTGGAGCGTCCAGCCCAGATTGTGGCGCAGGCTGGGAGCAAACCCCCCGTGGCCGTATTGCTCCGCGATGGTGAGAGCGGACGTGTAGTGATCGCGCGCCTCTGCGTATTTCCCTTCAGTGCGCGCGACATCTCCGATGACGTTGTGGATGTACCGGGTGGTGTTCGGCGCGGATCCAGTCTCCAGCATCCGAAGCGATTCCTCCGCCGCTGCACGCGCCCCTGCCAGGTCCCCATCCGCCGCCAGAGTAACGGCCAGCGAATTCAGCGCGAATGCCACGATCCAGTTGCGTCCCTGCCGGCGAGCTTGCATCAGTCCACGCTCGAGATACTCCCGTCCACGCCGAACGTCGCCGGATGTCGATCGGAAGATGCCGGTGAAGAGCAGTGCAAGCGTCTGCTCTTCCTCCAGTCCCAGATGATCGAAGAGCTCTCGGCTCTCCTCCAGACGAGGCAGACCGGTCGAGAAGTCGCCAAACACACAGGCAAGGAGTCCTGATCCCCAGAGCACATGCGCTCGCCCGGCCGATCGGTCGTCCGCTGATGAGAGCGAAAGCGCCCGGTCGCACCAGGCAATGCCCTCGTTCCAGGCGCCCTGGCCGGACCAGTACCAGCAGAGGTACCCGGCAAGCGTCATTGCAGGTTGGGCCTCTCGTCGCTCGATCAACCAGCTCAGGGCAGCCGTGAAATTGTCGCGATCTGGCCTGATGCGCTCTATATCGAGCATCTGATTTCCCAACCCGACGGCGCCACGATGCAGCTCGTACGCCTGGTTGATGAAGTACTCTGCGTGACGGCGGCGCACCTCCTCATCGGCTCCCATCTCTCGCAGCCGTTCCTGGGCGTATTCCCGGATCGTGTTCAGCATGACGAACCGTGGCTCGTCCCCTTCCTGGCGAAGCAGGCTCTTCTCGACCAGCGAGGAAATGCTGTCCAGCATGTCGATGTCCAGC
>DAINCT010000453.1:1552-3876 GCA_036732245.1 Chloroflexota bacterium
GCTCTCCATCAGGGTCGCAGACGGCCTCCGCCGACTCGAACGTGCACCCGCCTGCAAACACCGAGATGCGCGCGAAGAGCCGCTGCTCCTCGATGTCGAGGAGGCTGTAGCTCCACTCGATCGCCCCGCGGAGCGTCTGCTGCCGGGCGGGAAGGTCACGGGCGCCACCCGTGAGAAGCTTGAGGCGGTTCTCGAGCCGTCCCAGTAACGCCTGCGGGGGAAACAGCCGCGTACGAGCGGCGGCCAGCTCGATGGCGAGCGGCAACCCGTCCAGGCGCGCGCAGATCTCGGCGACGGCCAGCGCGTTCTCGTTTGTGACGGCGAAGTCCGACTTCACACTCGCGGCACGATCGATAAAGAGCGCGACCGCGTCGTACTGTGAGAGCGCCTCCGGGCTCGGGAGATTGGAGGCGTCCGGGACGGAGAGGGTTGGCACTGCATACTCATGCTCTCCCGAGATACGAAGGGCTGCACGGCTGGTTACCAGGATCGTGAGCCTAGGGCATGCCGACAGCAATCGCGACACGAACGCTGCCGCATCCACCACCTGCTCGAAGTTGTCGAGGATGAGCAATATCTCCCGGTCTCTCAGATGCGCAAGAGTCGCGTCCTCCAGCTGCTGCCCGGGCGCCTCTTTGACGCCGAGCGCCTCCACGACGGCGGCCGGTACCCTTTCAGGGGCTGAGATCTCGCTCAGCGGAACGAAGAACACTCCGTCCGCGAACGAATCGAACACCTCGGCGCCGGCCTGCAGGGAGAGCCGCGTCTTGCCGGTCCCACCCGGCCCGGTCAGCGTCAGCAGTCGAACCTCAGGGCGCTGGAGCATCTGCGCTACGGCATGGACTTCACGCTCCCTTCCGATGAACTGCGTGGGTTGAACCGGGAGGTTGGTAGGGCGCGTGTCCAGGGTGGCGAGCGGCGGGAACTCGCCTGGCAGGTCGGGTGCGCAGAGCTGATAGATATGCTCGGGGCGTACCAGGTCTTTGAGCCGGTGCTCGCCGAGGTCGAGAAGCGCGGTGTCTCGCGGCGGATGATCTCGCACCAGCTCTTCGGCGGCGCTCGATACCAATACCTGCCCGCCGTGACCGGCGGCGAGGAGTCGGGCGACGCGATTCAGCGTGTGGCCGACGTAGTCTCCTCCGGCCACCTCGGCCGTGCCGGAGTGGATCGCCATCCTGACCCGCAATACGCATCCCTCCGCCCAGACCTCGTCACGCAGACCACGCTGTGCGGCGAGAGCTGCGGCGACCGCATCGGCGGGACGTGAGAACGCAGAGCAGAACGCGTCGCCTGCCGTCCGGAAGACCACGCCATTATGCGCTTCAATCGCCTCGGTAAGGATCGCGTTATGGCGATCGAGCGCCAGCGGCATGGTGGATGGCGCCGCCTGCCAGAGGCGCGTGCTTCCCTCGATATCTGTATAGAGGAATGTGATCGTGCCGGTTGGCAGGCTGCGCATGCGCCGTGTCCCTCGTTGCGTCCAGCATATCTCATTGAATCTGCGCTCGGAGGATGTGGAAGAAGGTATCCCGTGCCTCCCGCTCCTCTCAGCCCTATACCGAGACCAGGACAAGACGGCGACCTGGTCGCTCTCCACGCTCCAAGGGGCGCTCCGCCGTGCTTCGGACGGCTTGCCAGGAGTGAGTACCTACACCATCTGGTGCGTCCTGCACGATGCTGGGTTCACCTGGGACAAGGATCGGAGTTGGTGCGAGACGGGGACGGTCACCGTCACCGATCCCGATGCGGCACCCAATAACTTGATCGAGGCGGCCTACACCCAGGACGTACTGCCGGTGTACACCGAAGACGAGGCTGGACCCTACCAGACGGTCCCCTACCCCGGCTCCCATTGGCACCCAGCCGGGAAGCCAGTCCGCTATCCGCACGAGTATGCGCGTGAAGGAACGGCCAAGCAGTTGACGCTCTTCCATCCGGCCAGTGGCGAGGTCCGGGTCAAAGGGGTACGGAGCGCGCCCAATGCGGTCCTTCATCCCTGGCTGAAAGCTGAACTGGCCGCGATCCTGGCCACCCTGCCCGAGCCGGAGATCCTCCCACCCGAGGAGAATCGATGCCGCTGGACACGCTGGCAAGAGGGACTCACCATCCGCATAACCTTGCCACAGGATCTCCCACCACTCCGGATGCTCTTGGTCTGGGACAACCTGACCGGGCACTATACCGTCGATCTCGTCCTCTGGCTCTTCGCCCACGGGATCAGGGTGTCCCTTAAGTTCTGATACTGTTGGCGAATTCCAGGGAAATCATGCAGCCTGGGGGAGGAGAGCAAGGAAGGGAGCAGGCCTTGTCGTGGCATGATGGGG
>DAINCT010000454.1:0-3873 GCA_036732245.1 Chloroflexota bacterium
GAATGACGATCGCGGGAGGGAAGTGCTCTCTACACAGCTCGGCTAGATTTCGACCACTGGCGATGCCCAGCTTGGCCGACAGGGTCTGGATGAGCATGGCCACCAGGTTGGCCATGACGATTGCCCACAACAATCGGTAACCAAACTGACTTCCGGCCTGGATGTTCGTCGCGAAATTGCCCGGATCGATGTACGCCACCGAGGCGACAAATGCCGGGCCAAAGAATGGCGCTAGCTTGAGGAGTCCGCGCCGTTGTCCGTCGAGTGAAGCGTGGCCGGCAGTCGTGAGTTCGGTTTCATCTCCAAAGGGTTCGAGTCGAGAGCCGTCATCGGGCTCGTCTCGATATGCCCTCATCGGCGAGACCCTTCCGTCTCGTCATAGGCGAGAGCAATCAGGATATGCCTCGCCAGCTCCCCACCGAGCGCATGCACATTTGCTCGGCCGCTCGTGCCGACACGGACCGTGACAACCCCACCGAACGGAGCGATCGACTCCACGGTGACGGTTTCTTCGAGAATCAAACCGAGCGATGCCAGATACTGTAGGACCGGACCCTCTTGCTGGTCAATACGGGAAATCACGCCCGTCGTCCCGGCCGGCAACTCCGTGAGACGCACCAGCTCGCGGGCCGTGATGACTCCCTCACGCGACGGGATCGGATCGCCGTGCGGATCCACCGTAGGATTACCCAGTTTGGCCGCGATGCGCTCCTCAAGATCTTCGGAAAGCACGTGTTCCAGTCGATCTGCTTCCTCGTGCACCCGGTCCCAGGGGACTCCGAGCAACTCACTCAAGAACAACTCGATCAGTCGATGATGCCGCAGCATCTCGAGTGCGACCGCCACGCCACGTTCGGTCAAATCGACTCCGTGGTACGGCATGTGACGGACCAATGGGCCATCTTCGTCCTCGGCCAGGCGCTTGATCATCGTTGTCACCGAAGGCGGCTTCACGCCCATCCGGTCCGCCAGCATCTGCGTGGTCGCGCGTCCCTCGTCTTCGTGCAGCAGGTAGATCTGCTTCAAATATTCCTGTTCTGCAACCGAGGCGGGCGACAAAGGCATGTCCTGCATCCTGAATTTAGTCTCAACTAAATATAGATCAAAAGCTGCCTACAAGTCAAGTCTTTTGTCAGGAAATCTCCTCCCGATTTCCCGCCTTTCGAGCGTTGGCATACTTCGTGCGAATTCGTTCGACATGGGAGAGCGAGATAGGCGAAGCTCTGACGCCCAGACCGCGATCAACGGCGATCCAAATGGCACCGGGCGCCCAACGCGCCCGGGAGTCGAAGTGATGGTCGGGAGTTCCGCTCGACAATTCGAACCAGGGTCGGAGCAGAATGCCGTGCGCGACCCGTCTACGGTCTTTGCGGATCGGTATCAGGTGCTTCAAACGGCGGGCGGTGACCTCCGTGTCGAGTCGCGCGCCCGGAGCGTTGGCGTCCCACGCGACCTACAGGACCTCGAAGACGACCGATTCTTTCTGGCCGAGAAGCGCCCGGACGGAACCTATAGCGTTACGCTCACCGAACAAGGGGTGAAAACGTTCGAAACCGCGCTCGGTATCGCCAACGACCTGGGCGGAAGCTCCCTGATCTCGCCGTACTCGACGATCGCAGACATTATGGAGCGGACCGCGACGCGGGAAGCTCTCTCGGAGGAATTACGCCGCGAGCCGCACGATTCACTTCGCGCCGTGCGTCTGAGGGTTCTGCGGCGTAAATTACGCGGCAGTGAGCGGCCCAACCTGCGTCAGGCGATGGTGGGGCATGTCGGAAAGCTGATCATCGTTTTACTGTTCGTGTTCTGGACGCTACAGCAGTTCATCATCGCCGTGCAAGACATCACAGCGATTCCGGGCATCCTGAGTAATATCCCGACCGATATCCTGCATCCCACCGCATCCTTCGGCCAGGTCGGCTCCAATATCTCCGACGCCGGCACCCACTTCTTCCTCGGCGTTATCGGCATCCATCTGGCCTACATTGCCGGGGCGCTCGTACACCCTTTCACCAGGATCTATCGCAAGGACGCGATCATCCCGGGAGAGCGACCGGTCTTGCGCTTCACGAATTGGTCCCTGGCGCGCCTCTCCCGATGACCCAGGTGATGGCAGACAAACCCGGTGGTATACTCACCGCAAAAGCGTCGGATTTGCACTCATACTCATGCTTACTGCTCGAGCCGTTCGCCGACTTGGCGCGCTTCTAGTCCCCACGCTGATCGGCCTCTTCCTGTCTCCTGGGGCGTCTGCCGCCCGGGCGAAACCGTTCGCCACACCGCCTGGTTGGCCTCAGGTGGTCGTTGTGTCGCGGCTCTCCGTGGTCGCGAAGATCGAACCGGTGGCGATGACGAATGCCGCGGACTCGGAGGCGCCGCATCTTATGAGCGATGTGGCGTGGTACTCGCGGGGACACCGTCCGGGGGAGCGCGGCCGGGCCGAAATATTCGGACATCTCGATTCGACCTGCTGTCCCGCCATCTTTTATCTGCTCCGCACCATGAAACCGGGTGATCTGGTTCAGGTGCGGTACAAAACCGGCAAACCGTTGACCTTCCGAGTTCGCTGGCAGGCCACGTACCTGCGGACACGACTGCCGCTCTCCTTCATGTACGGATCCACCACCGACCGCGGCTTGATGCTCGTTACGTGTGCCGGCGTCTTCCACCGGGACGGCACAGGGTACGACCACCGGCTGATCGTCTATGCCACGCGTGTACAGTAATCGATAAGTCGTTAGCCTTCATGCTCGAAAAAAGGCTCCCCCGGTTTGGCGTATCGTCGAGCGACCTCTTCGTCTAGATCCACCCCCAGACCTGGGCCATCGGGCACACGCACGTAACCGTCCTGAATAACCGGCCCATCGAGGCCGGTGATTAGATCGTCCCAGAAGGGAACGCTCATTCCGTGCCATTCGAGCGCCAGAAAATTTGGGACGGCGGCTGCGACATGCGCGGAGGCGATGGTGCCGATCGGGCTGCTGATGCAGTGCGGCGCGACCGCCACGTAATGCGTATCTGCCAGGTCGGCGATCTTCCGTCCCTCCAGCAATCCACCGGTCTTCTGCAGGTCCGGCGCGATGATGTCGACCGCGCCGCTCTCCAGCGCCTCCCGACAGCCGTACCGCATGTAATAGTTCTCACCGCTCGCGATGGGGGTACGTGTGCTTGTCGTCACCCGCCGCAAGGCGTCGACATTTTCGGGCGGCACCGGATCCTCCAACCAGAGGAGTCCGTACGGCTCGAGTTCGTGCGCCAGTCGCTGCGCATCGGAGACGTTGTATCGCCAATGGCAGTCGAACGCGATGTCGACCGTATCATCCACCGCTTCTCGCACCGCCTGCACCAGCGATGTCATATAGCGCACTTCCGCGTGCGTCAAGGTGCCCGACTGGGTATCGCGGGTAAACGGATTAGGCACGTCGAGATCGAACTTGAGCGCGGTGAACCCCCGCGTCGCCACTTCTCTCGCCCGCTGAGCATACATCGCTGGAGTGAACGCGTCACCAGCCGGGCCGGTGCTGTGGGAGCGCCCGTGGACCGGGTTGACGATCTCGGTCGCCTGGGCCATGGCGGCCTCACCTTCGTCGCTCAACCAGGTGGGGCGACGAGCCAACATGATAGGCGTGAGCGCTTCCAGCGATTCACCCGCGTGACAATCGGCATACATGCGCACGGCGTCCCGGTACTTGCCGCCCAGTAAAGCGTAGATAGGAACCCCATAAAGCTTGCCAACGAGATCCCACAGTGCCGTCTCGATGCCGGACATGGCGTTATAGACGATTCCTCCCATCGATCCGGCGCCGGATGCGGCCCAGCGCATCTTCGACCACAACTTGTCCACATTACGCGGATCTTCACCCAGCAGCAGCG
>DAINCT010000455.1:0-3870 GCA_036732245.1 Chloroflexota bacterium
GGTGGCGAGCGATCGCGCCGGCAATGCTTACCCGGTGCATGTCGTCCGGGGGAACGCCCGAATCCAGTTTGCTCACCGGCTCCTGTGAGACCGTGGGATTGTTGGAGCGGGGAGCGGCTGTCCCCACGGCCGGGGTGACGCTGTGTGCAGTGACGTCGAAGATGGTCTGGAGCGAGCGCTTCTTGCCGCCGCTTTGCACGTCGATCTCCGCCCCCCATTTGCCGGCCTGATCGAATGTGGTGTGCGTCACATAGACGCCGGTAGACGGGCCGCCGGCGGATGGAGATCCCACGGACGTGTAGACGGCGGTGCTGTTCCCGGCCGGCAACGCGTTAAACCCGTGCAACGAAAAAAAATAAACGTGCGGTTTCGCTCCTGTGACCGGGTGATTATTGTTCGAGAGATCAAAGGTAAAGCGACTGGGACCAACCGCGAAGTCGATTCCCACGACCGATGCTTCCATTCCTGTCGCCTGTGCAGACGGGGTTGCCGTGGGAGCAGCCGAGCTTCCGATACGGGAGCATCCGCTCAGGCCGCCCAGTACGATGATGAGACCGCAGGAGTGTATCGCAGCGCGTCGAGTCGGTCGGTGCTTACTGTTGCGTGGGATCTTGATAGTCCCGCCCCATTAGCACCGCCACCTGCGCACCGGCCGCTTGCATCCGGCCGAGTCTCAAGGGAACTTGAAGTAGAGTGGCAACCGTTTTGGCCAGCGCGACGGTCCGCGTGCCGGCTCCCCGACCGATCACCACGCTGGTGTTAGAGTATCCCCGTGGCGGGCCGCTTTGGTAGCCCGAGACCCGTACTCGATCCCCGCGGAGCCATGCTCCCAGGCTCACGGCCTGTCCTGGCGTGCCTGTGCCATTGACAACCGCAACGGCTCCCAGATTTCTTACGTCGCCGGCCGGGATCATGGTCTGGGCCAGAAGTCGAATTTGTCCCCAGTCAGGCAGCGACACCTCACCATTCTGCGCGTCGTATCCCGTTGTGCTGCCGTTCAGATACGAGAGCGCATCTCCCGTCATCCGGCTGTTTGGCACTCCTTGCAGCATATGAACGAGCGGCACGACCTGGTTGTACGGGAAGTTCGTGTCGACCGATCCCCCTAAACCGCTCAGGATGTCGGGAATGCGGAAAAACGTCTGCGCAGTGAAGAGCTGGTGTTCCAACGCGAATAGCACAGACTGTTGTCGCAGCATTGTCGACAAAGCACCCTGCGGATCGCCGGCTGCGCTGTGTGAGAACTGGACCGCGGCAGAGCCCGTCACGTGCCGGACACCGGCTCTCAATCGCACTCCGTTGAGGGATATGGGGTTGTCCACGTGGACCGTCACGCCGCCCAGTGCGTCGACGATCTGTGCCATGGTGCGAGGACCGGTCACTGCGTAGTATGGGACCGGCACGCGCAACACGCTTTCAATCGTCAGCAGCAGCTCCCGAACGCCGGAGTCAGAGAGCGCGTCCCCCAGTCGGCCCGGTCCATACCCCGGAATTGTGACCCATAGATTTGGAGGGATCGACAGGAGTCGCACGCTGTGGGCGCCTGGATCGAGTGTTGCTAATGTGAGCGAACCAGCCGCCGCCGTTGGACTGTCATCGCTTCGGCCGACCAGCAGGACCGTGAGGCGTTGGCTGGGATTCCAGCTCACGGCTCCCGCCTGAGCATGAATAAATGAAGCTGCCACCTGGCTGCTTCCCCCTGAGACGAAAAAGAACGCCGCCGCTATGAGAGATCCGACCGCAGCAACGACCAACGCGGTGAGCACGGCAACACCGCATCCAAAACGCGACCGGCGTGTTCGTCCGGCACGCGAAGCCTCAACTCGCACCCACTCTCCTTCTTTCCGTCGCTCCTACCCTAGCACGTCAGGGCCAGGCACTTCACACGGTGCCCCGCCCTGCCGAATTCATGAGAGTCGTCGCACCGCGCTCCTAATTCGCGTTACTGCGGCGTGGCGTCGAGTAGCGGCAAATCGGGCACCGGCTCATGCGTGTCAAGCTAAGGAAACATTCGCCCTACCACCCAACTCTCGCTTCGCTTGGTGCGCATGGGGCAGACCGCAGGCCGGCTCCCTTGATATACTTGCTACGTGATCGTGCTAAGCGGGGAGCTAGCGGTGCCCTGTACCCGCAATCCGCTACAGCGGGGTCGAATTCCACGCTCTAGGCATGGCTCATCTGAGTCTGCCGGGTTGGTCGACGTTGAAAACCGGGTTCTACGCGGCGGAGCCCTGTGAATCCCGTCAGGTCCGGAAGGAAGCAGCGGTAAGCGGTAAGCTCCGGGTGCCGTAGAGCGGCCTGGTTCGAGCCGAGCAACTCTGGTAAGTCGGATTGACCACTGTCGACAGTGTGGTGCACGATCATGTTGCACTTAATCAAAGATGGCCGGACATATGTCCGGCCATCTTGAGTTTGCGGCGAACAGCAGAAGGGCTCCTCTTGATCGAGGAGCCCTTCGTTTGGTCTGACTAAAAGGTTTAGGCGACTGCCGATCGACTGTGACCGATGGCGTTTCCGGAGGCCTCGTCGAAGAGATGGAGGTTGTCGGGATCGAAAACGACCTGCATCTCCTGCTCGGGCCGCGCTTCCGCATCCGCTGGAAACTCGGCGGTCAAGGTCGAGCCGCTCTGTCCCAGATACACGAACTGCTTGCTGCCCATGTGCTCGACGACCTCGACATGCGCCGTCATCTCGTTCGGTGCATTGCCGTCGTACTGGCTTTTGGGTGCAATGTGCTCAGGGCGGACACCCAAAAACACCTTGCTGGAGTCCTTGCCTCGCGCCTGCGCCGCTAGATTGTCAGGGAGAGGAACGCTCATTCCCGGAGCTTCCACGCGCAATTTGCCGTCCGTCTGCTTCAGTTCGCCTGGTATGAGGTTCATGGCAGGACTTCCGATGAAGCCGGCCACAAACGTATTCATCGGAAAATCATACAGAACTTGCGGTGTGTCGATCTGCTGCAGGAAACCGTCCTTCATAACGGCGATTCGATCACCCATCGTCATCGCTTCCGTTTGATCGTGCGTGACGTAGACGAAGGTCGTCTTCAGCCGCTGGTGGAGCTTGCTGATTTCCGCGCGAGTCTGCACCCGCAATTTTGCGTCCAGGTTGGAAAGGGGCTCGTCCATCAGAAACACTGCAGGGTTTCGGACGATGGCGCGACCGAGCGCCACGCGCTGTCGCTGCCCACCCGAAAGCTGTTTTGGTTTTCGGTCGAGCAATTGCGTGATTCCGAGAATCTCGCCGGCTTCATTAACTCGCCGTTTGATCTCCGGTTTCGGGGTCTTCCGCAGCTTCAGTCCAAAGGCCATGTTGTCGTACACGTTCATGTGCGGGTACAGCGCATAACTTTGGAATACCATCGCGATGTCGCGGTCTTTGGGTGAGAGGTCGTTGACCACCCGGTCTCCGATGCTAATGCTGCCATCTGAAATGTCGTCCAGACCGGCTATCATTCGAAGCGTCGTGGATTTGCCACAGCCGGACGGGCCAACGAGCACCAGGAACTCTTCGTCCTTTGCCTCGAGCGACACGTCATGCACGGCTACAACGTCACCGTAACGCTTCCAAATATGCTCCAGGCCGACCTTAGCCATCTCCTGCTCCTTCGCATTGGATCTATGGGCTTCCTACGTCCTATCTAACGCACATCATACTGCGCTGTCAATAATTTCTTTGCATCGCACTCCAATTGCCTCGATTCGCGTCTGAATGGCCGGTACGTGCGGTCAATCAACCGAGCTCGAGTCGCTTTGAGATCGATGTGAGATTGCGATATCCATCCTGCGTCACGAGCACAGCATCCTCGACTCGTACACCCCCGATGTCGGGATGATAGAGGCCCGGCTCGATCGTGATAACGTCGCCCTC
>DAINCT010000456.1:0-3859 GCA_036732245.1 Chloroflexota bacterium
GAGTAAGTGCGCCACGACGCGGCTGATGCGCTCCCGGAGGTCATAATGAGCCCCAAAAGTGGGACAAGTAGCAGTGGTCGAAGATGCATGGAAACTCCCATAGTTCAATCTGTGCCCGAGGGAAATCTATTATGCCATCGGTATGGCGGCGCCGCCATACATCCCCTTGACAAAAGATACGTTTCAAGGGATGATGGAGCCAATCTGGCAGCGGGTGCACCCTTCGGGATGGGCCCGCTGCCGCCCTTCCCCACTTCTTTTGTAACGTTGGGTAGGGCTTTTTTGTAACGGCACGAGTGCGACATCCGTGCACCGAATTACTATTCCCCGCGATGGATACTCGACGCCCGAGGCCAGACCACGTGGCGCGGGTTCGGCGGACGCTTAGATGGTGCCGAGCAGGACCTGGGCACGATTCAAGGCGTTGCGGGCACGACGCAAGGCATCAGTGACTCTCGAGAGTTCCGTCGCCGCGGCATCGTTACCGGCCTGCACGTCGACCACCGCCAGGCGTAGGTACGTCGCGGCGTCCTGGAGCCGGCGAGTAGCGGCGGACAGGCGCCGCAGCGGGCGAGTAAAAGGCGGCCCGGCGAATTGCCCAGCCAGCAGCGATTTCAAGGTGTGAAGCTGCGACTGGACACGAGCCAGCGTGGCATCGGCCGCAGTTACGACTTGCGGATTGTAATCCGAGTTCGATGGATCCACGACGGACGCCGTGCCGGCGAGGACATCCTCCTGCCCCCGTAGCCGACCAAGAATGGTTCGCATCGTATTCACACGGCGTGTACGGAGCAGCACCGTGGCCACGGAAGTGACAGTGACAACGAGATGAGCTCGAGGCGCGGAGATTGTGCCGACGCCGCGCCCGGCCCGAGCAGTGGAGAGGGCGGTCCTGCGGGTGTGAGCCGACAGTCTCACCGGCGTTGTTCGTGCCGCATTCCGATGTCCCGTCCGACGCCTGGCGGTTATCGGACGTGTCCCCACGTTGACGGGCGGCGCTCCCGCGGTCGACCTCGCAATGGGGGTCGCGGCAATTGAAGGTCGCGCCGCCGCTCGCTTCAGCACACGGTGTGGCGATGGGATCCCGGTCGTTCGTGCCTCAGCCGCTGCCCTGGCATCCAGCCGGGCAACGGCAGTGGAGGCGAGAGACTCCACTGCCACACCGGTTTTACGTGCGGACGCGGGATCGATGGAGGTCGGACTCGGGACACGTTGCACGGTCGTCGACATCGGAGCGGGAGCCGGAGCACCGGCGCTGGAACCGCATCCTCCCAGCGCGCCCGCTACGGCAATGACCGACAGCCAGAGCGAAAAGTGCGGATAACCGATCAGTTCTAGCCTCCACGCTGTTGCTTGCTGCTATCTTAGGCGCGACGCTGTGCCCGCTCAATCAGGTCTTACTGGGTCAGGATGCGTTCTCGGCGCCAGGGGTCGGCGCCACCAGGAAGATCCACACATCCCACAGGATGTGACTGGCCAGGAGAGGTCCTAGCCTCGGCTGCAGCGCATACTCTGCGCCCCAGTACAAACCAGCGGTCGCTGCGGCACCGGTGAGCGTCAAGTTACCGGTGACCAGATGGATACCACCGTAGGCCGCACTGGCTGCCAGGGTGCCTCTGGTCGGTCCAAATCTGTCCATAAACGCACGCTGCACTATGCCTCGCCAGAACAACTCCTCGCCGGGCGCAATGACCGCGACCAGCAGCGCAGTGATGAGCGGGGTCGGCGCCTTGCCTCGCAACTCATACACCGACGCGATTTCCTCGGTGCCCGCCGGCATAATACGCCGTGCCAGCCGATCGCCGATCTGAAAGATGACATAGAGTCCGGCGGCCGATGCCGCACCAATCAGGCCATCTTTCAACGTCGGAAGTTCCTTGTGCTGCTCGGGTCGCGCCCACAGGCCGTACGATCCGAGCGCTCCGGCGCCCGCAGTCATCCGCACCCAGAAGTTTGCGCGTTTGCTCCTGAACACGAAGGTCCAGATGGGGGTGGCGACCGCGATGCCGAGCAGCGCGCGCCGAAAGAGGGTGTCCTCTGCGTGTGTCACAAGCTATTCCTTCACACGAATCCGCGATACGAATCCGTGAATACTTTTCCGTCGTTCAATGAACGTAGCGTGCCATGACCAACCCGACCACCAGCAGGGCCCCGAACGTGGAATGCAAGCGTGCCGTCTTGAGATCGATCATCGACAGCGCCCGCACCTGACCGGAGGCGCCGAGTTCGGAGGCGCGCAGCACCCACACGAAGACCGGAAGGCTGAGTACTACCAGCAGAGTCGACACCGGAAGCAGGTGGCCGATGGCGGCCAGTCCGATGACGAGATACGCCCCCGTCACCAGGCTGACATACAGGTAGTGCGCGGCCCGGGCTCCCATAGCGGCCGAGAGCGTGAATATGCCTGCGCGAGCATCTTCACTCACATCACGCCATTCATTGGCATGGAGGATAGCTGCCACCAACAAGCCGATGGGGATGGACGCATACAGAGCGGCCACGTCGAAGCCGCCGCTGATGGCAAAGTACGAGCCAACTACCATCAGCGGTCCCATCAACACCGCCACGAGGGGCACGCCCAACGCGTGGAATTTGTACTGAAACGGAGGACCGGTATACGAGTAGCCCGCGATCAGGCCAATGACTCCCAGTACCAACAATGGCCAGCCGCGTAGAACGACCAGGACTAAGCCGACCAGCGCCACCACGGCAAAGGCGCCGAACGCCACCCCGAACGCTTCACGCTCGGTCAGTGCGCCTTTCAGCAGGGCATGTGACGCACGCGGCGAGGTAATCGTATCGATGCCCTGCCGTACATCGTAAATCTCGTTGATGACATTGGTGCCAACTTGCAACCCGACGCCGCCCAGCAGCACGAGGAGAAAGATCCAGAAGGTGAAGTGCCCGTTCGCCCATGCCAGACCCGCACCGGCCAGGACTGGAATGATCGATGCGGTCAAGCTGAACGGCCTGGTCACCTCGTACCAGGCCTCGGCATGACGCCACACTCGCCTTGCGCCGGACGGTCGTTGCGCGAGCGCCGGCAGGTCGACGCCGGCATGACTGCTGCCGGCAGCGGCAAGCGCGGTCATGCCGCGGTCCGTGGCGTACAGTAAACCCGCCTCCATCACCGCCTGCACCTGCGCCTCTTCCTGCACGATGGGTTGTACGAGCGGCACGTCGAGGCCGGCCTGCTGATACTCGAGGGCTTTCAGCGCGACATCCTCGCGCGTGCCGCAGGCCAGAAAGGCGTCCAGCAGTTCATCGGGAATCAAGCCACCGGCGCGATGATACTCTTCCGCCCGCCAGGCGGCCGCGATCTCGTCGCGCAGTTCCGTCGGAAACCCGGCGCGTTTGAGCGAGACGTTGCTCAATACGCTCATCATGTAAATCACGAACGGCTCGCGTTTCGCACGATTGAGCGCATCGCGCCGCGTATCCGCCACCAACGAAAGAACATACCCCCGAAACTCGATCGCGCCGGCCGGCCGGCCATGGGCCTCGGCGCTGCGCAGGATGCGTTGCTTCATGAGGCGAAGCGCCGGGATCGATTCCGCCGGCCGGGCCAGGTAACCATCGGCTTTCTCACCACAGAGGTCGAGAAACCGTCCCTGATAGCCCGCAATGTACATAGGAATGAAGTGCGGCGGCTGGAACATCGGTTGCAGTGGTGGTACCTGCGGGTTGAGCACGATGCGTTCGCCCGCCCACAGAGTACGAATCTCGTCAATCGCGGCCGAGACTCGCGCCACGGTGTCGTCGTACTCGATATTCATCTGCGCGAGTCGCAGCGGTAGTCCGCTGCCGAGTGCCATGGAGAGGCGTCCCGGGGCCAGGTCGTCAAGCGCTGAACCCGTCA
>DAINCT010000457.1:0-3826 GCA_036732245.1 Chloroflexota bacterium
CTATCGGGTAGGGATGGCGGCTCACTACCAGGACCCGCTTGACGCCGGTCATGAGGCGAGCCCTGGGACCCGGCCATACAGGAGCTCACCAGTAAGCCGGCAAACGATCGGTGGCGAACTCTGGATGATTCTCGCCAGGACCTGGTGGCTCAGCCCTGGCAGGGGCCGGACTGGGGCACTGGTCAGGTAGGAATAGTCGAGCGGCACCTCGAGGGCACCCCAGCGTCGCTTGAACTCGCGAAGGCCGTGGTTGTCGATGTCACTACGACCGAAGTCGAGCTCGCGATAGCCATGCTCACAGGCCCAGTCGATCGCAGTCCACATAACAAGGTTGTTGGGGCGAAGCTCCCAGAATCGAGCATCGGAGGCTCCGAATTTGTAGATCAAGTTGTGGTTCCAGGCGAGATAAATCGCTCCTGCAACGGGTTGGCTATCCTTATGCGCGAGGACGACGAACCCAAGTCCCTGATCGATGACATGCTTCCAGAGCAAGCGCAAAAACCGCTTAGGCTGAACCGGAACGCCCTGGCGCCGGCGGGTCTGCAGATGCAGTTGATAGAAGGTGTCGGTGTCGGCTTCCGATCGCGAGATTCGCGCCGTGACGCCCTCGCGCTGCGCCTTCTTGATGGCGCGATCGACCTGAGTGCCTTTGATGCGTTGCAGGAAGTCCTGCCTCGTGCAGCCGAGCGGCAGGAGATGGCGTACCGCTCTCGGCACGATCTGGATGCCCGCAATCGATGACAGGCGGCCGTGCACGACGAACTGGTGAACCTTGCTGCCTCGCTGCCAGCGAAGCAGGGCGGCGGTGAGCTCGGCCAGAGCGTCTTCGCTGGTCGCAAGCGGAGGACAGTAGTCGGTGAACGGGAGGGAGGTGAAGCGCCGCCTCGGGCTGAACCGCTGGACTTCCAGCACTGGCATTCCGGCGGCCACAGCGCCGTCTCGATCGAGTTGGAACAGGATCGATGGTCGGTAACCATAGGCATCAACCAGGACCCGCGACCACGCGGGATGGTGAAAGACCGTAGCTTCCCCGTGTGAGCCGGCGAAGTCCAACCAACGTGGATCATCAAGACCGGTAACGGCCAGCCCTGCGGACGCGTCCGGCACTAGACGGGACTCGCGACAGAGGCCGGCTCGAGCCCGAGCGGCGGAGCTGTGGCCTCCGGTTCGGGAAGCAGCACGAACGCGCCGGCGTTGACGGAAGCCATGAGAAGGAGCGCCATGCCTTGGTCCAGTAACGCTACGCAGCATGCCAGGCGCTGTGAATGGGCATGGCGAGAAGACGCCCGACTTTGGGACTATGGAAACGGCCGAATGTCCCGTGGCAGGGCGGTTTGGTCCTACCCGGGAGCCGCGATTTCGATCGCGATTCAACGACCAGGGCAAGCGCCGACCACCAGGCTGCGGAATCAAGCACGTGACAGTGGGCCACGGTCATCTCGTCATCGTTATGGCCGCGCATCACGATTTGAGTCGCGAAGACGACGGATCCTCGCGAACTCACCGTGACTTACGAACTCAACAGATGGTTCGCTAGCAGGAACGAATGCGCCACGGACGCTGGAATCCCCCCGTCGATCGTCACCGCCCTATTCAGAGCCCGCATCACGGTGATTGTGAGCAGGTTGGTGACGGACGTATACGTCCGCTGGAATGCCGGTCCCAGCTGGTTGAGCAACGACGTCTTGATGATCAGGGCTACATGCTGGAAACCGAAGATGTTGTTCGGATCACTGAGGACGGCATAGGTCCCGCCCGCCAGTTGCGGGTCGGTCAAGAAGGCGTCTCCCACCTGCACGAGGTGGGTGTCGAGCGCATCGTAGATCGAGCTACCCATGGGCAGCGGCACGAACTGGAGATTCGTGAGGCCATACGCCTGCTCGAGCCCCACGTAGCCGTCGTACCGCGTTTGCTCGGCGGCATAGTCCCCAAACTTGAGGCGGAATGGCACCGATTTGACCTGCTCAATCGTCGTCAAATTCCTCTGCTGGGCGAAGCTCTCGAGCGTAACCAGCTCGCCGGTGTTGGAGAACGGCGTCACGGGCATCATCACCGTGGCCCCGTGGGCCTGCTCGTACTGCTGCGCAAACTGCTCCGCCTGACTTTCAGATGTAAGCGGCGCCGTGTGGCCCGCATCGGTGGCGGCAACCTCGCCGAGGTATTCCGGGTACGCGTTGATCTGTCCTGACTGGAACGCCGTGTCGGCCTGCTGACTGCCGCCAATGTTGGGCTTGAGGTCGACGATATAACCCATGGCTCGAAATGCCTGCGCATACAGTTCGCCCAGAAGCAACTCCTCGTCCGAGCTCGTATCCCCGAGCACGATCGTGGGTTTGCCTTGGCCCGGCAGGGTGGTTGCGTCTGACCTCGTGGTCGCGGTGCCGCCGCAGGCGGCCAGCAGCACAACCATTCCGGCCAGCAAAGCGAAACGGCGGCGGTGTTCGTGACCGGTCACCAAATTGGCAATATTCTCTTGCCGAATCTCCGGCCCTGGTCAGCTAGGGCATCCGTACTTGGCATCACAACTATATTGCTGGGCCGAGTCGTCGAATGAAGGAGTGAGCCAAGTGTGGCTGTTCTCGTCGTTCTGCACGTGTGCGATGTAGGAGTTGGCACTGCTGGAATGCCAGTCACCTGAATACCACGACCCAACACACCCCCACAGGTCGCCCGCGGCGTAGGTCCCGGAGCCGGTGCTCTTCAGCCAGTCGGCCCAGCCCTCATAGCAGCCGCGCATGTATGCGCCCCAGTAGTCAGCGGCCGCGGCCGTGGAGTCACGGGTGAAGGGGAAGGTTCCGTTCTGGTCGCCGGGGTAGGCCGGGTACGGAGCTTCCCACGCAGGGTCGTCCCAGCTCATCACCCCCAGGATCGAGAAGGTCTTCGGACACATTCCGGTGGTCGGTGTGTATGGGTATCCACCTGCGCTTGTCACGGGGTCTCTCTGGTAGTTGTGGACCTCGGACGAGAGCAGGCCCTCGGTCGCGATACCGTTGCAGTAGGTGGTCGAGGCGTTCGTCGGTGAGGAGAAGGCATCACCGCACCCGCGGTTCCAGTAACAGCTGCCGCCGCCGCCGCCATAGGACGCGTCATTCGGGTAGTGCAGGTACTGGAACCACGTGGATTCCTCCACTGCGTCGGCACGGATGAGGTTGTCTGGTAGACCCCATTTGCACGCCGCCCACTGCAGGATCTCGTCGGTCGTTCCAGTGAATCCGCCGTCCACTCTGCGCAGGAGCCACGTGTCCCAGAGCGGGTTGTAGGTGCCTCCCTGGTCGCGCGGCCGCGTCGAAAATGATGCCGCCATTGCCCCGGAGGCGGGCTCCGTCTGGTTTTGCTGGTAGTTCTGTGGCCGCGGCTCCCAGGTCGAGTAGTGGACCTCGGCGGCGCACTGCGAGTCGGACGGAAGGGACGACCAGCTGCCGACCGGCCGGAGGCTGAAATAGCCCGATGCGGCGGGTGGCGAGCTCGACGTGGTTGCCGAGGACGTCGGACTCGAACAAGCACCTGCCGGGGAGCAGGTCCTCTGGGCGACCGTGTTCCGCCCTGCCGTGCTGATCGTCGCCGCAATCACAAACGCCGCACCGATGACAAAAACCGCTGCGGTGAGACTCCAGCCCACGCGGCCATGCCGGCCCCCGATCATCCATCCTCCTCCGAGCGGGCCATTCGAATGCGGGCTCCGCCAACGGAATGTTTACGTGGCACAGGACGAGTTATCTCACATCACGGATCGACAGCCTCTTTCTCGCCAGTCGAGTCGAGCCTTCGTCTTCGGTAGCCACACGCTGACGACCGCTTAGCCGAGCGGCTCAGTCTCGGCGGCGGC
>DAINCT010000458.1:0-3822 GCA_036732245.1 Chloroflexota bacterium
TCCTACGACCGTCTTCTGCTTGCGACAGGTGCTGAGCCGGTACGCCTGCCGATCCCGGGAGCCGACCAGCCGCATGTTCACGTCCTACGCACGCTAGCCGACTGTCGGGCGATCATTGCATCCGCGAAGGGCGCGCGCCGCGCGATCGTTATTGGCGCGAGCTTCATTGGGTTGGAAGCTGCGGCCGCGTTGCGCTCGCGCGACATCGAGGTCCATGTTGTCGGATTGGAAGCCCGGCCGATGGAACGGGTGCTTGGACCGGAGATGGGCGACTTCGTTCGCAGGATCCACGAAGGGCACGGCGTCATCTTTCATCTCGGCGATACCGTGCTCGCGATTGACGGCAACCGCACGACCTTGAAGAGCGGTGGCGTACTGGAGGCCGACGTCGTGGTGGTCGGCGTCGGCGTCCGGCCGCGCCTCACGTTGGCGGAGAATTGCGGCCTTGCACTGGACCGTGGCGTGACCGTGAACGCGTATCTCGAAACCAGCGTCGCTGGTATCTATGCGGGCGGTGATATCGCACGCTGGCCCGATCCTCATTCCCAAGAGAAAATCCGGGTCGAGCATTGGGTTGTGGCCGAACGCCAGGGTCAGACCGCCGCCCGCAATATGCTGGGACAGCGGGAGAGATTCGACGCCGTGCCATTTTTTTGGAGCCAGCATTACGACGTGCCGATCAATTATGTTGGCCATGCCGAAACATGGGATGAAATTGCCGTCGACGGCGACATTGCGGCGAAGGATTGCCTGCTTCGGTACAAGAACAAGGGCCGTGTACTTGCCGTGGCTTCGATCTATCGCGATCTCGCAAGCCTCAAGGCCGAACTTGAAATGGAGCGAGCAACGCGTTGAGCGTTCAATGAGGTGTTTATCAAACAACAAACCGTCTCTTTGCTTCGGACTTGACGTCATCGGGTCAAGTCATGCGCGTTTAATTTGGTGTACTGTCGATGTTCCACGATCCGCGATCCGCGTAAAAATTGGGTCCGCACCGTGCAAACCAATGTCCGCTATCGGGGAAAGCGCAGACTTTGCGTTGACGGAATCTGATGTCGGTTCTTGGGCGTTTCTCGGACGCAGCCCAATGTCTCACTTGAGTCAGTGCTAAAGCATACATGGTCACGGTCTTGACCTTCAAAAGTTCGGTGATCGGAAACAGGTACCAGGACGCCCGAACTTACGGGGAAGGGTCAACCGTCAGGCGCGAGTTCATCCGTGCCTTTCGCCAGGCCACTGAGAACAGGTGTCAAAACCGGTCCGGACCTGGCCGGGCCTCCATCGTTCTTTTTCCCCGAGCGGCATTGATGCTGTATTATGGTCTTCAGCGTACCTAGCCGGCGGCACTCGCAAGAGGAACTCAACGAGCCGGGTTATTCTTGCTGCAGAATTCCGCCGAGCCATGTTCGTGCGACGACACAAACGGGGAGGCAGTATCATGACGATGAGACCCGATCCCACCTTTCACGCATCGCCGAAGCTTGCGATGGAAGCTCCGCCGGAGAGCTTTGCCTATACTTTGCTGCTCAGCCCAGACTTCTCGAAGCCCGACGCGCTCGCAGTGATCGACGTAAGGCCCGGCTCGCCGACCTTCAGTCAGGTCGTCCACACGGTGACGATGCCCAACAAGGGGGACGAGTTTCACCATTTCGGCTGGAACGCTTGTTCGTCTGCGTTATCGCCGCTCACAGGGCACGCGTTCCTTGAGCGGCGCTATCTCATAATCCCGGGCATCCGGTCCTCCCGGATTTATGTCGTGGATACGAAGCCTGACCCCACCAAGGCACATATTCACAAGATCATCGAACCCGAGGATATTTTTAAAAAGACCGGCTACTCGCGACCTCACACGGTCCACTGCGGACCGGAAGGCATTTACGTCAGCACCCTTGGTGGCGGCGGCAAGGATGGTACCGATGGGCCGCCCGGCGTGTTCATCATGGACTGTGAGACATTCGATGTTCTCGGACGCTGGGAGATCGATCGTGGTCCCCAGAAATTACACTATGACTTCTGGTGGAATCTGCCACGCGACTACATGGTGACGAGCGAGTGGGGGTTGCCGCCGCAATTCGAGAACGGGATCGTGCCGGAGGATCTTCTCTCGAACAAATATGGCCATCGGATCCACTTCTGGGATCTCAGGGCCCGGCGTAACGTTCAGACGATTGATCTCGGTGCCAACCATCAAATGGCACTAGAGGTACGGCCCGCACACGATCCGGTTCGCGAGTACGGCTTCCTGGGCGTCGTCGTCGACACCACGAACCTCGAAGGCTCGATCTGGACCTGGTGGCGCGAAGGCGGCAAATTCCACATTGAAAAGACGGCGACGATCCCAGCCGAGCCGGCACCAAAGGACCAACTGCCGCCGCTTCTGCAGGGGTTTGGCGCGGTGCCACCGCTGGTAACCGACATCGACTTGTCCATGGACGACAAGTTTCTGTACGTCGCCTGCTGGGGAACCGGCGAGATGCGCCAATACGATGTCACCGACCCGAGGAAGCCCAAACTTGCGGGCTCGGTGCACATCGGAGGCATTGTCCGCCGCACGCCTCATCCTAACGGCAAGAAATATGCCGGCGGTCCGCAGATGGTAGAGATCAGTCGCGACGGCAAACGAGTGTATTGGACCAACTCGCTCTACTCGACGTGGGATAACCAATTCTATCCCGACGGAGTGCCGGGCGCCGAGGTTATGGCCAATGCGAGCCCGAGCGGCGGCCTTGAGCTGGCAAAGGACTACTGGGTGAGCTTCCCCGATGGATACCGGGCACACCAGATCCGGCTCGAGGGCGGCGACTGCTCGACCGATTCCTTCTGCTATCCGTCGGTTTGAATTTGAGCGGAGCGGATTGGACGCCTGCCGGGCTCTGGCTGGCTGTCGTTGCGAGCGGCCTCTATCACGGGGTCAACCCAGGGATGGGGTGGCCGCTCGCCGTTTCAGCTGGACTGATGGACAGAAATTCTCGCGCCCTCATATCGGCGCTTTGGCCACTATGGGTTGGCCATCTCCTGGCAATGCTCTTGGTTCTCCTGCCCTTCGCGTTGCTCGTCGCGCTTGTCGAATGGCAACGGCAGATCCAGATCGGCGCAAGCCTGTTGGTCATTGGTTTCGGCATCTTCCGGCTCGTCAATCGGCGTCATCCACGAGCGCTGGCGCGGATACGACCGACGCAGCTGGCGCTTTGGTCCTTCGCCGTGTCGATCGCGCATGGCGCTGGCTTGATGCTCGTGCCGATTTATCTCGGCCTCTGTCAGGCCTCCAATCCCGACAAAGGCCACGAGGCGGCAGGCGCCCTCATCAATGCCAGTCTCGGCATTGCCGTCCTGGTCTCTGTCGTCCACTCGGCCTCGATGATCGCCGCCGGCGGATTCTCGGCCTGGCTAGTCTATCGTTATCTGGGTCTCAAGTTCGTGTCGCGAAGCTGGTTCAATCTGGATGCGACCTGGGCCGTCAGCCTGATTTTCGTAGGCACTCTTGCACTCGCGATCAGCCTCACGGACTAGCGTCAACACGAGCTGCTCGACCTTCGACCGATGAATTTGCATGCCGGCATATCACCAATCGCGAAACCGTCGTCATTGGGTGCGAGCTTGGCCTCTGGGTAATGGCTCTATGTGCTGGGCATGTATCGATGGGTCACGAACCATCGTCGTGGCGAACGGTAGTAACGGCCCGCGCGATCGGGGAGAAACCCGACTCCGATATTCCATAACAATCGATGTGCGTTTTTCATTTTCATGTCCGTTCTTGAGGTAAGAGCCTAGGTTTCAAGCACCTCGTTGACATCGAGGGATTCACAGGTTCGATCCCTGTCG
>DAINCT010000459.1:0-3806 GCA_036732245.1 Chloroflexota bacterium
AGCCTTTTGCACGTGGGTCAATGGATTTGTTCGAAGGGTCGGACTACGCCGACACGTCATTGTCGATGTAGCTGCTGACTACTCGCACGAATGGCTCAACCAGGGAGGGATCGAACTGCGTGCCTGCTCCGGACCTCAACTGAGCCACCACACTGGATAGAGGTAGACCACGGCGATACGGGCGGTCGAGATGCATGGCGGATGCCGCGTCGGCGAGTTGCATGATTCTTCCCAGTAACGGTGTATCGTTACCGGGGAGGCCGCTCGGATACCCTGTGCCGTCCCATCGTTCGTGATGGAAAGCAACCGCTTCCACCACACCAGAGTCTTCGAGCACACCTCGGATGAGTGCGACCCCGTATGTCACATGGCGTTTCACGGCCTCATACTCTTCGGGTGTCAACCGTCCGGGCTTGCGCAAGATGCGGTCGGGCACTGCGATCTTCCCGACATCGTGCAGCGCACCCGCCAGGACCAGCCGGCGACGCAGCTCGTCATCGAGGTGAAGTTCGGCGGCCAGCAGCAAGGCGAGACGGGTTACATCATCCGAATGCTCTCGGGTGTAGCGGTCCTTCGCATCCACCGCGTCCACCAGTCCCTCCAGTACGCCAAATGGGCTGTCGCCGAGCAGATCCGCCGCACCACGTCGCACCCTCACCAGACCATCGAGCGAATGCAGCGTGGGCTCGCCGACGGTTCCCTCCGCTTCGCCTTGCTTGGCCGAGTACATATGGGCGTCTGCGACTGCGACCAACTCCTGGCAGGTTCGACCGTCTTCACGGTAACAGGCAATGCCGATGGAGATTGAGAGTGGGATGTTGAGGTTGTCTCCGGACATGAACGGCCGCGAACGGATGGCATATTGCAGGCGGCGTGCGACAGCTTCTGCTTCCACACGGCCGGCGCCCAGGACAACGACCGCGAATTCGTCGCCTCCATAACGTGCGGCTCGGTCATTCTCCCGACAGACATTG
This sequence comes from Chloroflexota bacterium, assembly GCA_036732245.1. Taxonomy (GTDB): domain Bacteria; phylum Chloroflexota; class UBA5177; order UBA5177; family UBA5177; genus JANWJD01. Next base: position 975 of record DAINCT010000459.1, read on the forward strand.
CGCAGCATCTCCGCCACTTGCATTAACACGGCATCTCCCACGAGATGTCCGTGCGTATCGTTGAACAGCTTGAAGTCGTCCACGTCGATCAAGAGAAGTGCGAAGCGCGACGGCAACAATAGCCTGGCATCCAGGTGTCTGAGGAGGGTGCGGTGGTTAAGAAGCCCGGTGAGTGGATCGCACTCCGCCTGTTTGGTCGCCTCGGCAAACAGGCGAGCATTGTGAACGGCGAAGCCCGCCTGATCGGCGATGGCCGCACACAGATCGATGGTCTCGGAAGTGACCGCAACAGTACGGTCCCAATACACTTCCAGCACACCGATTGCAACATTCTGCACGATGAGGGGCACGAGCAGGACGGTGTAATCCGTCTTACCTCCCCCGGTCGGCTCGGTGTCAAATCCCGGTCGAGCGATCTGGCCGACGTAGGGTCTCCGTGAATCGAGCACCTGTTCAATCAATGGGTATTCGCTGAGCACCTCCGCCTTATTTTCCACGCCTCGATCGGCATGAGCGGATACATCGTGGCCACCGATCGCGTGGAGCGTTTGGCGATGGCGATCGACGTGGCTAAAGTTCGCGCCCGTGGCCTCGAGTGCCGAGAGGAGACTGGACGCCAGAGTGTCGAGAATCTGGTCACTGTCCAGCGTCGAGTTCAAGGCTCGCGCGCTCTCCAGGAGAACCTGGAGACGGATGCGCTCGGCGCGCTCGGTTTCCAGCAAACGCGCCTTTTCAATCGCAGTTCCCAACTGGTTGGCCAGCGCCAGGAGCGGCGTCGCTTGCTCGCGCTCGATCGGTCGGCCGCTCGTGAAATTGTCCACCGAGATCAATCCGGTCATACTGTCCCCGGATCGCAGGGCAACTACCAGGTTATGAGTGGGATGGCCATCAAGCAAGTACCGCTGATCTGGGGGAGTATCACGATACACGTCGTCCGTGTAGTAGAACTCTTCCCCGGCACGCAAGGCGATCATATCGGGCGTGGTCCAGATCGCGCTCTGCGGGGTGAGTGGAAGCACTCGGTCCAGCGGACACGTCTTGAAGCCGTATTCGTCCGTACCGCGAACTTCTTCAAACGTCTCCCGTTCCCAATTCAGTAGCACGATGCCGACTCGATCGTAGCCCAGACCGTCTCTAATGCCGTCGTAGACCATGTCCAGGACTTCGTCGAGTGTGGTGGCGGCGTTGACTCGCCTTCCGATCTCCAACAGCCAGGTGAGATTCGCCTCGCGACGGCGCACATCGGCATCCAACGTGTGGATACGGTGTGCCCTTTCTTCCAGCAACCCAACATTCTCGACGGCAACGGCCAGAGTATTGGCAAAGGCCACGACCGGGAGTATCTGGGCCATAGTAATGGGTTGTTTACTGATAAGGTTGTCAACCGAAATGAGCCCGATTACTTTATCTGAAGTGCGCAGGGCCACACGCAGTACTTCGTCCGGCCGTCCATCCAGGAGTTCCCGCGCAGCGGCCGGTACTTCGACTTGCACGTCTCTCTGCAGAATAAAGCCGGCACCATCCGGGCGCATGGCAGGCTCACCCAAGAGCTTCGGGAGATAGGCGTCACCTCCGAAAGGGTACACGCGTCCCCGCGGATACATCCGATCTCCGCGATCGTCGGTTCCGATATGTTCGACCAAAGCGTGCCGCGCTTGGTCGACGAGCAACAACCCGACACGATCGAACGCTAACCCGCCGCGGATAGCATCGTATGCCAGATCGAGCAGAGCCGCAACCGTGCGACAACGGAGCATCGCGTTGGTCGTACGTGTGAACCACTCGAGGTCTCTGAGAAGTATGGGATCTTCATGGTCAGAAGGCACTTCATGCGTGGTCGGTTCGTTCGTCGCCGTTTTTCTCAATCCGGGACGATCTCTTGACTCGGGTAGCACGTTCATCTCAATGGCCACATCTTGTTACGGTACCGAAGCTATTGAGGAGTAGATATAGGCCGAAAGGAGAAAAAAGCCGATCAAAAGGGGTAGTGGGAGTTGGGTGAAAGAAGGGCGCCCCTTTCCGTACAATGTGGGTCTCTGAAGGCCGGCGTTTCCACCGCACTGTTTATAGTTGCAGCTGCATAAAGGAGAGCTCTATGCGTTCCCTCATCTTCGCCACTCTCGCCCTCGGTATCACCGGCACGGTAAGCGTCCAGCCGGCCCATGCGTACTCTGTACCATTGCCCAGGTCGATGGCCTCCACCGGCGACTCGATCACCCGTGCCTACGACATCAATTGGTTTCACTTCCTCTCCGACAGTCCACAGTATTCCTGGTCAACCGGATACAGTACGTCGGTCAGTAGCCAATACGAGCGCATCCTGGCGCTCAATCGGAAAATCAGTGGCCACGAGTTCAACGACGCCAAGACTGGCGCGAAGATGGCGGATCTCGACGGGCAGGTGAAAACAGCCGCGTCGCAGGGGGTCCAATACCTCACTGTCCTCATGGGCGCCAACGATCTGTGCACCTCAAGTGCCGCCACGATGACGTCCACTGCTACGTTTACGGCGCAGTTCGGTCAGGCGCTCGGCGACTACTTTGCCGCCGATCCGACCGCGCACGTCTATGTCTCGAGCCTGCCGAATATCTATCAACTATGGTCGGTGCTTCATACGAACAGCACAGCTCAGAGCACCTGGAGCACCTTCGGCATCTGTCAGAGCATGTTGAACAACTCGAATACGGACGCCCAACGCCAACTGGTCGTCGCGCAGGAAGCGGCGGATAACCAGGCATTGCTGAGTACATGCGCGAAGTACTCGAATTGCCGATGGGACAACTATGCGGGTTTTAACTTCAGTTTCCCCGCCGGCGACATCAGCACGGTCGA
>DAINCT010000460.1:0-3782 GCA_036732245.1 Chloroflexota bacterium
GGCCGTGACGGTATAGCCATCCGATTCGAGAATCGCCTGTATGGTCACGCGGACACTCTCGTCGTCGTCAACCAGAAGGATCTGTCCGTCAGCCATCGGTGGTCGGACCGGCAATTGGCAACGAGATGGTAAAGGTCGTGCCCTCACCCGGCCTACTGCGCGGCGTGATGGTTCCCCCATGCCGTTGCACGATGCCCAGCGAAACCCAGAGGCCCAGGCCGGTTGCCTTCTGCGCCTGCTTTGTAGAGAAAAAAGGTTCGAAGATATTCGGCATGTGCTCTTCTGCGATCCCCTTCCCCGTATCGCGAATCTGGATGAGCACCGAGCGGGAGAGGAGGTAGGCGGGATCCGCATCGCGGGCGGGAAGGGTCTTGACATAGATATTGCCGCCGCCGGGCATCGAGTCTCGCGCGTTGAGCAGCAGATTCAAGACCACCTGCTTCAACTGGTCTGCTGAGGCCATGATGGTTGGCATCTCCCGGCTGAAGTCGTTATGGATGCGGACTCCCTTCTGGCGAAGGTCCTTTTCGATCAGTGCCTCCGCTTCCAATATCAGGGCATTGATATCAGTAGCGGCGGTACTGACTTCCGGCCGGTAGAACCCCAGCATCTCGCGCAAGATGCGCGAGACGCGCTCGGTCTCCTTCATGGCGATTTCCAGGAACTTCTGGTTGGGATCGTCCTGGGGGGCGCGACGTACCAGCAAGTAGAGGGAGTTCGTGATAGCTTCGAGCGGATTGTTGATCTCGTGGGCGATCGACGCCGCCAGCCTTCCGGTCGCCGCCAGTTTCTCGGACTCGAACAACTGTTGCTCTACGCGGCGGCGCTCCAACTCGCGCAGCCGCGTCAGGTCCTGCATGACCGAAACGTTGCCGATAAAGGAGCCGAGTTCGTCCCGCAGATCGGTGGATGTCACCGCCATCACCAAAGCTTCGTCTGTATCTGGATCAATCAGACTCAGTTCTCCGCTTTTGACCTGGGCAGTCTCCAGGCGCAGTTGCGATACGAAGGTGACGAACTTGGTGCTGTTGCTGGCGGCGATTTGCGCCTTTCGACCACTTGCCGTAGCGTCCGGAGGCTGAAAGAGGCGAATCGCTTCCTGGTTCATCTGCGTGATCTGGTCTTCGTTGTCGATGACGATGATCGGGTTCGGCACGTTGCGAAGCACCAGATCCAGGCGGTCGCGTTCCAGGCGAATCTTTTCATCGGCCGATTGCAGGCGCTGCACGTTCTGCGACAGTTCCTCCGTTGCATAGCTGAGATCGGTCACGTTCTTGAGCAACGACACCATGCCGGTCGTGTTCAAGCGGTAGTGGAAGGCAGGGTGCGAGATCACTTCGAAAACCAGTTCGCTGCCTTCGATTGGGTCCACCAGGGAGAGTTCGCGGCTGGACCCGCTGCTCCCGTGCTCGAGGTTGGAGGTGGACAACGCAGCAGTAAACAGGAAATTGTTCATCCGGATGGCATTCTTTTTTCCTTCGCCATCGTCGGGACGGGCCTGAAAGATCATCTCTGCCTGGCGATTCTGGCGGATGATATCGTTCTGCGCGTCGGTGACGACCACGGGATCGGCCACGCTGTTGACCATCCACCAGAGCCACTCGTTCTCTATTGCGTAGCGTTCGCTGGAGTCCCGGAAGAGCTCGACGTTGCGAGCACTCGCCAGGCTTGCGCCCGCCTGGTTCGCGAAAGGCAGCAGCCCCTCGATGTCTTCGTCGCTGATGCCTCCATCTTTGCTTAGGATGATGACACCAGCCGCAGGTACGTCGATACCGGCAGCGGCGCCGTCTGTGGTCGCCGCGAGGAGAGGCACGTGAGTCGGGTCGGACGTGCTACGCAGGGGCACGAGCACGAAGGACGTGATGCCCATTTCCAGCAACAGTCCCTTGTCGTGCGGATCGAGCCGCGGCTCAATCCGCACGTTATCGACCCGCAGCGGCGTCGCCTGCAGTAACGCCTGGACCATGGGGTGCTGGCGATCCTCGATCGAGACCTCCAACGACTCTGCGATCTCCTCCGGGACGTTGAAGGCGACGCTGCCGCGCAGTAAACCACGGCCGCTATCGTAGAGCGCTACCAGCGCCCGAGAGTAGCCGAAGGCCCGGGAAAGCCCATCAAGCATCGGGCCAAGTGTCTGGCGCAATGCCTCGGGGTCCCGTTGCGCCGGCGCTTGCTCGTAATGCTGCAGTGGGTCCATCATCAATGTGTCATCCTCGGCTCCGCCGGCTCGGCCGTTCATGGCCGTTCACGAGCGCTACTCAGCCGCCCGGGACCGACCGCGCGGTTCGGGACCGGAGGTCCCTGCGGGTGCCGATTGTGCCTCGACCTGCTGCCACTGTTCCCTCGTCAAGAGTGGCTCCGATGCAGCAGCGGCTACCAGGTCTTCGCGGGGGCCTGGGCCGAAGGCCGGGCGGGCTACCGGCGCGGTGATGCCCACCGCCTCGGCGTAACGGAGATAGGTGTCAATGGAGGCGACAACAATGCGGGCCTCGACGGTGATCAGGTCGATGCCGACCAGCGATATGCGGACCCAGGCATCGATGACGATACCTTTATCCAGTATCCGGTCCAGCACGTCGATGAGGCTCGTACCTCCGGGGGCTCGTTCGACTGGCATGGTAACCCTTTCCTCCCTTATGGCGCGTCGGCCGGCGTCGTGCCTTCCGGTACCGTTCCTCCCGCTGAGGCAGCGAGGCGGCGCTCAAGTTCGGCGATACGGCCTTCCAGGCTGCTGATGGTGGCCGCTGCCTCCGTCGGTTCGGTTGGCTGCACCAGGTAACGATCGTATCGCCACCAGTTCAGGCCAATTTGCTCGGCCTTGTCGATCGAGCAAATGAGCAAGCGGATGCGAATGGTGAGCAGCTCCACGTTCGCCAGGGATACGTTGATGTCGCCCGCAATGACCAGCCCCTTGTCGAGCACGCGATCCAGGATGTCGACAAGGTTCGTTGACTGGTAAGCTGCCGGGCGATACCGATCCTGACTGCCGGGATAGGATTCCGCCATCATCCCACTCCAGCATGCTTGGCGCCGACTTCGTTCACAACACGCCGTGCACGCGTTAAGGCCCCACTATACACCATACTACGGTCGTCATGTATGCTGGTCACAGCAGATTTCCCAGGGGACCAAGGTTGATATTCAAGTCGTCTGGCTGCAGGCCGAATGCTGCCGCCATCTCGTACAGTTTCTCCTGAAGGCGCTTGAGGGTTACACCCAGGCGCTCGATTTCCTCGTCGCTCAGGCTTCCCCCCTCCATCCGGCGAATCGCCTGCCGCTCCAACAACTGTCGGATCAACTCCACCACCGTCAAAACGAGTCGTGCCAGACCCTCCTCCACGTGCTCAGGGTCCAGGTCGAGGCTCGCAGCGCTCCTGGCAGTGGGAGCATGAGGAACAGGCGCCGAGGAGATCATCGGCATGGAGGACGGGGATCTAGTCTCTGGCGTAGTGCCTGGGTTTACCAGGTCTCCCGTAGGCGGGCGACTCCCTGACCCGCCACCGCTATTCCATTCCTCACCTATCCCCGACTCTTCGTCTCCACTGCGCTTCAATGGCTGAACGCGTGCCCGCCCCGTCCGTTCATCCGCCGCACGCAGCGTTTCTACTGAAGCGAGCACGAGATTCAGGCCGAGATAGATCAGGTCAATGCCGGCGACTGAGATGGTTGCTTCCCCGGCGACGACGACGCCACGGTTGAGCAGTCTATCGGCGAGGTCAAGGAGCGACAGCTCTGAAGTCGGTAGACTGCCGGCCAGGCCCGCCATGAGCGGCTGGTTCAGG
>DAINCT010000461.1:0-3770 GCA_036732245.1 Chloroflexota bacterium
AGGATGAGCGGCGCCGCCAGAAAGGCGAAGAGCACCAGTCCGAGCAGCACGAGAGGGACGCCGCTGATGTCGATCTGCCGGCGCCCTCCCGTGGATGCTTTGATCACTTCTTGCCGATGAGATCCGAGAGCGTGCCCGGGACGGTGCTACGCTCGCCACCTACGGTGGTCTTGAATGGCAAGAGACCATGTGCCGCGGAAATGGCTCGAACGCGGGCGCTCAGCACGAACCGCACGAAGGCTTCGGCGCCGGCCTGATCCTTTACCGTGCTCGGAATCGTGATGGTGTACTGGATCGGCGCCCCGGTAATGGTCTGGCCGGCAGTCGTCGTAAAGTGCTGGGTGGCATACGTCCTGGCGTACTTGGTCGATCCAAGATTCACCTGCGCCGGAAGCGTGACGTACGGAATGCCGAGGTCCTTCACCTCTGAGAGGTAGAAGATGCCGGCATTGACCTGGCCGGTCAGCATGCGGGCGACGAGAACCTGCTCCGGAAAGACCTGTGATGCGTTCTCCGTAGGACCAAACAGCTTTTGCTCGAACCCTTTGAGGTGGTAGCGCTGCTGCGTCAGATTGGCCATCCAGATAGCCCGGTAACCCTTCGGGTCGATGTTGGGGTCGGTGCGACCGATGCGCAAACCCTTCTGTTGCAGGGCTTTAAAGAAGGGCAATTGGTGTTTCTGCACTTGCACGAATTCTTTGGCAAACTTGCTCTTTGGGTCGAATCCCACGACCAACTGACTGGTGGCATAGGTGAAGTACCACGACACATAGTTGCCGTTCGCGCTGCCCATGAGCGTGGTGTTGACCGCCGGATCGGCAAATTCCACCACATCCGGCGTGGCGAGCTTGCCCTTGATCTGGTTGGCGATGGCGCCCGAGCCGGCACTCTTTCCCAGGTAGGTATAGCCGGATCCCGCGGCAAAGGCCGGGCCGACCAGATTCTCATTCAGGTTCACGAGCGATCCGGCATAAAATACGTTTACTGGATCGCCGGCCGCCTGGACTGTAGCAGACGAAATCAGTAACGCGACCGCCAACCCGACAGCGAAAACGCCTCCGACGGACCGGTGCGCAAAGGATGGTTGACCCGGCATCTTAGCTGTCTCCTTCTGACCCGGCCTTTTCGACCATTACCTCTGTTGCCTTGATAACGGCAACAACGGAGTCGCCTTCCTTCAACTCGAGCTCCTCGGCGGCTTCGCGTGTGATGACTCCCGTTACCCGGTGATCGCCGACCTCTATATCGATCTGTGCCATGATGCCGCCCAACTTGACACTTCGGACGGTTCCAGGGAGTCGGTTTCGAGCGCTACTTCGCATGTTCATCACCTCCACGCGATACTGGAGCAGTGCACGGTGCACCGCAAGACGCCAAAGAAACGAAAATTCTATTCAGGTCGTGAGTACCCACATGGTGAGTATAGATCCGTCGGAGACGCGGGAGCGCACCCACCGTGACCGCGGTTCAGCCGAACCGGCCCGCTTCGCTCTGCTCGGCTTACTACTTGAAAAGCCGGCGCATGGCTACGATCTTTCGCGCCGCTTCGCTCCAAACTCTGCCCTGGGTGACGTCATCCACCTCAGCCCCAGTCATCTCTACGCGCTGCTAACCCGACTCGAGCGCGACGCTCTCATTGCCGGCGAAGTACAGGATGCCGGCAATCATCCGCAGCGTCGGGTGTACCGGCTCACCGAGGCCGGCCGGGAGGCCGTCCAGCGCTGGATCGACGATCCCGTGAGCCATCCCCGCGACATGCGGATCGACTTTCCGCTGAAGTTGTACATCGCGCGTGGATCTGGATCGCAACGGGTTGAGGAATTGGTCGACCGGCAACGCGTGGTATTCGAGGAGTATATCGCTCGCCTCGAGGCCGAGGTAGTGCCGGCTGACAGCGGGGCCGATGCAGCCTTCATCCGCCTCATGCGAATTGGCCGAATCGGCCGGGCACAGGCAGCCCTCGACTGGTTGGAACTTTGTCTGGATGCCGAGTGAGTTGATCCCTGAGGGCGCGAATGTGGCCCGGACGCGATCGGAAATAGGCGTTCATGAAGCTTGACAAGAATCCTGGACAGGTGCATTGTGGACGATACATGTTCCCCATCCGGACCAGTGAGAGGAGCCGCCGATGCTCAAGTTCAGCCAGGTGATAGTGATGGTCATGCTCGTGCTCTCTCTCGGTGAGAGATCCGCGTCTGCGGCGGCGTACCCGACCGTTGCCACCCACAGCGGTTTCGGCCAGCTGTTCGTGCTCGGGTCCGACCCGCGTGGCAATCTATATGTGGCAGATCAACTGCATTACGCAATCCTCAAGTTTTCCCCAGCGGGCCGACTCCTTTTGAGAGATCCCATGCCAAAGAAATGCGGGATCAGCGGTCTGGCGGCGTCGCGCTCCGGCGACGTTTATGCGGTGGCCAATTGCCAAGCTCTCGTGTATCACTTCTCGGCTTCGGGACGTCTGCTCGGACGCTTCGGCAAGCAACCTCCGGGACCAGACGGCGTCGCAGTGGACAGGCAGGGCCACGTCTACGTCACCTACGGTACTCCAGCGGGTGCGCCACCACCTCCTCCCGGTGCCCCGCCCGGTGTGCGAAAACTCATGTTGGCGAACCGATTCATCGAATACACTCCCACGGGCAAAGTAATGCGGACTGTGAAACTGCCGGGACTGCACCTGGCGTGGGGCATCGCGATTGATGCCGGCGGCAATGTCTACGTGACCGGGACTGAAGCGATGGTGAAGGTGTCGCCCACCGGCCGCGTGCTGAGACGGTGGACCAGGATCGTCCCGCCCAATCGAAAATATGCTCTGCCAGATCAGCCGGCTCCGGACGCTCTGGGGGATGTGTATGCGACCGACGGTCAGGGAAACATCCTCAAGTTCTCCTCGACGGGGCGTCTGCTCGCTACGATCGTCCATCACGGTTCAAGCCCGAACACCGTCCAGCAACCGACGGGTCTGACGATTACGAATGGACACCTCTTTGTGGGAGAACTTTCCGACCACATCAAGGAATTCTCGCTTTCGGGGAGACTGATCGCGATCTGGAACCCGTAGCTCGGATACTTCTTCTATCAACCCATGCGCGTGGACTCCGTTTGTGTGAGTTCACGGGTGCCGTGCGCCACTCCATCGACGAGAATCCGCTGCGGTGGGAGATGCAGTGGACAACGAGCGGGTGACACCGGGGCCGCGAAGCACGGCTTCGCGGCTCCACCCGACACGGGTCGGCCCGACGTGGGTTCGCCCGACACGGCGATTCTACGCGGGTCCCCCCGGCACGACGCTACGTCAGCGGCGCGTGCGGTGCAGTCAGTTGGCTCAGGAATAAGTCTCACGCTTTCCGGACTGTTGCATACACGATCGTACTGATGACAAAAGTGCGCGTGAGTGACAAAAGTGCGCGTGAGGTCCATACTCAAAGTGCATCGGGTGACGGTGCACCGAAGCAGACAGCTGACATAAATCGACATCCGATGACTACCTAATGCGGACAAGTGTCCCATGACTGTCATCTTTACCGTTTGCTTTGCCGTCGGACTTCTCCTGGCCCTCGTGATGGCCGTTTCGGGCGATTTTCATCTGGCCCACGTGCATCACACCGGCGGTGTCCACCACGCGGGCGGCGTTCATCATGCCGCTGGAGGCCACCATGCGGGTGGGGTCCACCATGCCGCGGGGGATGCATTCCAGAGCGCTCTCGGGTTGGCCCTTTCATGGCTGTCCCCCGTTACGCTGGCTGGAGCGGCGCTCCTGTTTGGCGGAGTGG
>DAINCT010000462.1:0-1432 GCA_036732245.1 Chloroflexota bacterium
GGCGATCTTGGCAGTCTTGTCACCCTGGACCGAGAAGAGCGCGCCGAGCCGGGCAGACGCGGCAGCATCGTTGTACTCGGAGAGAAACGCCTCGACGACCTGCAACGGAGCAATGGGAACCAGCTTGTACGCGTCTGTGCCAATGAGAGTCGGGTCGCCTGTCGTCTCAGACGTCACCGGAGACGGGAATGGATAGGGCTGAACGTCCGGGTTCTGAACAGTCTGGACGGGCTCCCACTGAATCTGTGGCAGCGTGTAGATCCTGGTATTGAACGCATTGGTCACCAGGTCCATTCCCTCGACGGAGAATGGCAACTGGGCGCCGGACTGCTGGTGACGCCGGCGATCGGCGATGCCAATGCCCACGCCAAACAGATCCGCGTTGGTGGAGACGTCCAGCAGGACAATCTGCTCCGGACCGACCTTCAGGGAGTCCTGAAAAAGCCCGTGCAGCTTCGCCTCATTCGCCGCATCCTCTTGCTGCGTTTCCGCGATGGCGTTGACGCGGACAGCGGCCAGACTGTGGAGGAGGGTCTTAGCCTGACCCATCGGGGTGGGCGCCGCTGCCTGTTCGGGGGACTGAGAAGGGACGCCCGAAAGCGCAAGGAACCCCTCACTGGAGGGGCCCTCCGGTACCAGCAAGAGGCGGAGCACTGCCGTGGCAGGATCGGACCACTGTACGATACTTACCAGGCTGACCGGCAGGCGGCCGCCGGCAGCCGCGACGCGCCGTTCCCGCAGCGCAGGGATGTAGTTGGTGACATACGGGTCGGGCAACGTCGGCATGAAGAGACTCATGGGCCAGACGAGCGCCAGAAAGCCGCTCCTCAGCTCGTCCGGCGCCTGCCACGCACCAATCAAGTAGAAATCGTCAGGCCCAATGGTTCTCGTGAACGCATTGCGAAGGGCGAAAGAGGTGGCTTTGAGCTCACCGCTCTGCGGCGCCAGTAGCAGCTTCTGAATAATGCGTACGGCCCAGAGATAGACGTATCGCTCGGCGTTGATCTCGGCGAGGATGACGTTAGCGGCCGGTGCATGGACCGCGGGCCGCTGGCCGTCGGCAGCCAGGGGGCGATCGATATCGGCATCCGCCGTCACATCGTTCGCGGCAATCGCTTCGGCGCCGCTGCTCAAGCAGTTGTAGAGCAGCAGGAAGGCCGAAGTGTAGGTCAGCCGTGTGACGGCGCGAACAACTCTGTCTGGATTTTCCTCATCCCACATGCGGAAGCTCTGTTGCGCCCTGCCCACTGATTGGGGGGCAGTGATGGCGATGCGTCCGGGCTCGGTGAGGATGGCGCACGCGTTTAGACGTATCGGTCCCTTGTCCAATCCGGCCCATCTCGCATGCAGTCCCGCCCCGACGCGCATCACCAGGGCGCCAGCGCCCGCCGCGTTGCCCAGATCGCCGATTGCGGTGACCGTGACCGGAAGA
>DAINCT010000462.1:1442-3757 GCA_036732245.1 Chloroflexota bacterium
GAAGGATGCCAGGATCGCGCCCTCGCCCTCGAGCGCGATCAGGTCAGATCTGACGATCGGCGACGTTACATTTGCCGCGTCGGTGGTGAACGGCACCACGATCCGGTTAAGCGCGGCGTCGAAGGTGACGGGTGAGGCCGCGTCATAGGTATACCGATAGGTGACGCCGAATAACTGTTGCAGCGCGTCGCTTGCCACGTCCACCGTCGCGCTGCCCGGGCGACAGGTGATCGTCACGTGTGCAGGGAGCTGTATGTCCAGATCCTTCGCGTCCGCACCGGTTGTGGTGCCGGTCGCGACATCCGGCGCTGGCTGGTCGAGATCGAGCGCCAGCCCGCACACGTCCGAAGCCCCAATGACGATCGTGTCTCCAGATACGGTCACAGGACCCGTGAATGAGATCGTGCCGCCGGTGATTCTCAATCCGCTAAAGGCACCTGCAGGAGCTGCCGGTGTGAAGAGCTGAGATCTCAGCCACACGCTCCCTGCGGCCAGCTCGTACTGCTCTTGCCCCGTGAGGAAGCCCCGGATAGGTACACGCACAAACTGGTCCGTGCCCCTGGCCACGGTGATAGCGCGGACCCGCCGGAAGAAGTCGAACCAGAGTCTCCGCCCGGTCTCATCGATGAAGGGACCGAGCGTATGGTCTACCTCCATGCCGGCAGCCCAGGGAGGCACGGACGCAGGATGCTGGCTCGTCCTTACCGGCATCTCCCGCCTGAAGACGCGAAGGTCGCCGGTCGGCGTACCACCGGTTGAGGGTGCCGCATCAGCACTCAGCAGCCCTTCGAATGCGCGAATCAGCGTCTCGTCGACGTTGCCCGGTTGCGTGCTGACGGTATCGAGGCCGGGCGCGATTCCCGTCATCGCAGTGGAGATATCCTGGTCCCGCATGACGTCGGCGAGTTCCTGCCTGAGCAGATCGACCTGATCCTGCGGAACACCCGGTGCGGGAGCGAGCGTCGACGTGATGGCAGACAGGACAGCGGCGAGAGCCTGGTTGTCCACCGATGCGACCATAGCGTGCTCTCCTTCGCGTGCACGACGAGGCCGGAATGCGCTCAGGATACACTACTCACCGCCCCGCGTCCATACAGTGAACTCGTTCAGTACGTGCGCTACAGATAGCTGGAGGCGGCGAGGACGGCAGCGGGGGGTCCGGTAGCCGAGTGCTTGATGTGGACGGACGTGATTATAGGTCCGGGCGAAGGTAGCGAGGGCTGCTTGGAGGGAGGGGAGATCAAGGGGGCCGTCACAGCACTCGTAGAACTCGGAGCGGTAGGTGCGATTGGTGCGCTCGACGGTACCGTTGAGCTTGGGTGAGCGGGGCGGTAGGACGAAGAGGCGGATCTGTTGCTGGTGGCAAGCGGCCTCGAACTCGGCCATAAACTCGGATCCTCCATCGACCTGGATGCCGCGGATGCGGAAGGGACACGCGGCGATGAGCTCGTCGAGGAAGTCGGACGCGGTGCCAGCGGTCGCGTTGCGGCGGACACGGGCGACCGAGTAGCGACTGACCAGATCGACGGCGGTAAAGTGCTTGCGAATCATGCCGACGCGGGGTCGCAGCTCCATGGTGTCGACCTGGAGGAGATCACCCGGCTGGGTGACGCCATAGTCCTTGGGCTTGCGAATGGCATAGGGACGGGCAGCGCGTGAGGTGGGGCGCCAGGTGGCAGCGGAGGCCGGCTCGGTCAGCTGCCCCGTAGCACGCAAGTACCGCAGGATCCGACCGACCATGGAGACGGACAACGGGACCTCCTGGCCCGCCAGCAGAACCGCCAGCTTGTCTTTACCCATCCGGGGATACTGGAGCCGCAGTTCCCGGACGGCAAGCACCTCTCCAGTGGTCCAGGTGGGTTGACGCACCTGAATGGGACGGCTTGAGCGATCCTCCAAAGTGCCGGGACGCTGCGGGACGTAACGATCGTGCCAGCGGTAGTAGGTCGAGCGAGCGATGCCGAAGTGTCGGCAGGTGGCGGCCACGGTGTGGGTCTCAGCATAGGTGAGGATCTGGAGACGGTGCTTGGCATCACGACTCTGTGGTGCGCCAACCAGGGGACGACCGCGTACCTTCGGCTGGAGATAGCCGTAGTGCATGGGGACGCCGGTTGCTCGACCATGCCGCGTATACTTCCGCATAAGGGACCTCCTCCGGTGCGTGGGTTTCTGAACACTTGATCTTCGCACCCGGCGTGGGTCCCTTTGCTATGCCGTCATCCCTCCTCCGTCAACTGTCTCGCACCTATCTGAACTTCATCAGAGGAGAGTGCTATCCGTACATCAATCTGTCGGAACATGGAGCAGCGCAAGGC
>DAINCT010000463.1:0-3727 GCA_036732245.1 Chloroflexota bacterium
AAGCCCTTGGTCGGGTCTTCGGTCGGGCCGCCGGGCGCTTGCATGACGCCATCCAGGGAAACCTGGGCGCCAACGATAATCTTCCGCATCGGTCACTCTCCTTGTTAACCATGCGTCGAACGGTGGGCTTCCAATTAGACATTCTGCGCGAGAAACCGATCGCGATAGTTGCCGGCGGCTGGTGGCCATGCCCATGTGGCGTCGACAAAAGTGATCTTGAGGCCAGAGCTCAGTGCACGCTCCACCTGCGCGCTCAGCTCGTCGCCGTCTGGAGCGCGCTTCAAGCCAACGTGGTTGCTTCCCTGTCGTCTCGTCCACAAGGCCAATGAGGGCTCGCTCGCATTACCTCCAGCTCACACTGAAGTAGCCGCCCGGGTTCGCGACGGGCAGAACCGTTCCGGTCGCAACTTCGATCAGGTCCAGACTGCCGTAGCTGAGATTCTCGGCGATGACCCACTTTGAGTCGGGTGACCACGCCGGCGGCGACGCGGAGTAGGGGCCAATAGCCGCGGTTAATACGCGCTGATTGGTACCGTCGGCGTTCATGAGAAGCAGACGTCCTCCACTCTGCTGCGCGTATGCGATCTGCGTCCCATCGGGAGACCACGTCGGATAATCCCCAGTGACGCTCCACGCTGAGACGGTCCGCGTTGCGTAGTCGAACACCTTGATCTGATCGGTGATCTGGTCGCCAGTGACGTACGCGGCCTTCGATCCATTCGGCGATGCCGCCGGATGCCACGTTTTCTCGTAAGTCGCGGCGATGTCAAAAAGTTCAGGGTTCGAGCCATCAATGCCCGACCGGAACAGGCAATATCCGAAGTACGAGCACCGGGAGTCGTAGGCGCTGAAGTACAAAACCGGCGCGGCGGCGCTGGGCGAAGCCTCGGCGTTATGCGTCATCGTTTGCGGCGGGCTGGGAAAGAACACCGAGACGTTGCCGTTCGCGTCTACCGTGCGCAGTTGCTCAAACCCGGCGATGTGGTCCGTGTAGATGATGGTGCTGGTTCCGGGAACCCATCGGGGTCGCGGCCCGATTCCGCCGTCGGCGGCGCTAACGACATCGTGAAAGCCGGAACCGTCGAGATTGAAGGTGACGATGTGGAAGGCGTTGTTGCGATAGATCAATCCGACGAGGGTGCCCTGAGGAACGATGCTGAGATGAATGACTGCGGAAAGGCCACCCGCGGTTCCGGTCAGCGTATACCTCCCAATCGTTGAGGCAGTTACCGCTCCCGAGCTGGTGACAGTTGCTCCGGGCGTTGCGGTGTACACGACTGGATCCGTGCGGGCGTTGTTCCATCGGTCGACGACGCCACCACGGATCGTGTAGCTGGAACCCGCGTATATCGCGGTGTCTCCGGGCATAATGTGAATCGCGGATGGTTGCCCGGGAAGCACTGTATATCGCGCAGTGTCCTGGAGACCGAGTGTCGGCACCGAGACGGCGATGCGCGCAGGACCGGCTACGGTGCCCATCTGCACCATCACGCTGGCACGTCCGGCGCCGTCCGTCTCACCGGTCGCGAAAGTGGCATAAGACGTCGACGTCAACGTCCCGACCAACATTTCGGACTGAAAGAAGGAAGTCCCTACTGGCGAAAAACGCACGATGGTGCCCCGTGAGACTATTGCACCTCGGTTGTCGCGGATCTCGACGACGAGAGCCTTCGCTGGTTGAGCGTCGATCGTGTCGGTCAGGTTGTAACCACTGACCAATGCTAGGCCGGGATGTCCGCCGCCGGGGCCAGAGCTATCGCCACAGGACGCGGAGACGAAGACTGCCGCAATGAGCAGAAGATGTTTTCGCATGGGGCGCCAAACATATGATGTGGCGAGGAGAATCGCCATAATTGCGACGCCTCGCACTCGCTGGGATCGTTGTTCTACTCGACGCGCTCAGTCCGCCTGATCGTCTATGGCGTTGACGTTTCCGACGGACGGTGCATACCAGCGAGACCGGTGCGCGCTACGAGTTGTTGATACGTCACCAGCCGTATCTTCCCCGACCGCACCAGATCGGCGAGCTCCGGGGACAGCAGCGCTTGCAGCTCGGCGTTCCGATGTGCGGCGACGCCGGCGTCCGCCGTATTCTGCGCCGGCGCATTCATGTCGTAGATCGCTTCCATCTCCGGCGTACGCTCGGCGACGTGGACCTCGATCAGGTTCACGCTGTCGCGTGGCGCTGTTGCCAGATGGGCGAGCAGCGCCGACTTCTTCGAGGTGGGCGCGACACCCCAGATGGTGTAGTACGATTCCCCAAAGTAGGTGGAGATCCCGAGACCGTACTTTTTCGCCACGCGCTCCATGACCTCTCGTAGCTGCGGCGTCGCCCAGGCCATGCCCATGTGCGCGTCGACAAAGGTGATCTTGAGGCCCGAGCTCAGTGCACGCTCCACCTGCGCGCTCAGCTCGCGCTCGACTTCGCCGAGGTCGTACTTGCTGGCAAGAAATGCTCTCGTGGACGGTAAGAAATAGCCGACGCTGTCGACGAGTGAAGGTACGCCGCCCTTGCCGAGCACTGGACCCCAGCGGTAACCGCGCCACTCGGAGTTGAGCGCGAGGTGAACCCCTACAGTGATCTGCGGATACTTCTTGAGGATCTCCACCGCTTCCTGATACCACGGGCAAGCGAACAGAACCGTAGCGGAGAAAGGCATTCCCGTCTTCGCGACTTGCTCCAGGCCGAGGTTCACCGAGTGATTCATTCCGATGTCGTCGAGCCGAAGAAGTACCTCGGGTGCGTCGGCTCGTTGCGCGTGGATAGTAAGCGGTGCCGCGACGATCGCGCTACCGACGAGGATTGCCCTGCAGATGCGTTGAAAGCGGGTCATCAGCACTTGATTCCCTGAAAAGGTCCTGTGAGAAGTTATTCCGTTTACTGCGACTTGGCGGCTCGCCACTTGACCAACCCGCTCACCCCACGAGCGAAGCATGAGCCTTCACGATTGTCGCGGCTCCGTTCGCTCGCTGCCGCTGATAGTAGCTGGCTGCCAGAAGCGAAGCGCCACGTAGCCCAGAAAGAGTCCCACACCGTAGACCACCGTGACGCCGAAGGTTTGCGGGTTGGATAACGGGTTCATCACACGGTCGGCTATTGCGAGGGATAGTTGACGAGGGCTGGTCAGCGTATCCCAACTATTCCACCGAAGAAAACGCCCAAGGTAGATACCGAACCCGGACAAGAGAACCGCGGCGATCACGAGCATCCACCCCACAAACGGGGAAAACCTTCGCGCGATCACCGCCTGTACATCCGCGATGGATGTGTAGCCGAGCAGGAGTCCTGTCCCCGCGCAAGAGACGAGGAGCGCGGTGTCGTACCAGAAAGGGATCCCCGGCCGCGTAGTCAGATGAACGAAATCGGTGATGATGTACGGCGCGTTTGGAAGGAAAACGATCCATATCACGAACCATCCAACCTTCTCGATTGTCGAGGCCCCCTTCCCCATCGCGCGTGCGAAGAACCAGGCCGCCACTGCCGGAATCGCAGCAAGAAAAAGATTCCAGGCCAGGAACCCGAGTGCGAGCGAGCCCGATCGCACAAACCGAAACAGGAGCAAGGCGCCGCACCAACTCAACAGCATCACGAACAGCAGCAATCGAGGGGCGTGTCCCCCTTTGTGGGCGCCGAGATTCAGGCCTAAGTAGTTAGCGATGGCTGGCGCTCCGCCGCTCCGCGCTTCGGCAGCACCCAGTTTCGCCGCACGAAGTGGCACGTGTAGCC
>DAINCT010000464.1:0-3726 GCA_036732245.1 Chloroflexota bacterium
CGGCAGGCTCGTCCGTATTCGCCGGAGGACGTGAGAGGTCGAGCACCAGGAGAATGACATCGGCATCATCCAATGTCTTCCTGCTCCGCTCCACCCCAAGGCCCTCAACCACATCGTCGGTCGCCGTGATTCCGGCAGTGTCGATCGTCCGGAAAGGGACGCCACGTACCTCAAGCGTCTCCTCGATCGTGTCTCGGGTCGTGCCGGCGATCGGCGTGACTATCGAACGTTCCAGACCGAGCAGAGCGTTCATGATGCTCGATTTGCCCACGTTCGGGCTACCGACAATTGCCAGCGTGGCTCCCTCCCGTAGCACAATCCCCTGCTCGGCCCCTTCCAGCAGGACATCGACCGTGTGCATCGCGGTCGACAACTGCTCGCGGGTTGCAGCATCGGTTTCCGGTGGAATGTCGTCCTCGACGAAGTCAACCATGGCTTCCATATGCGCCAACGTGCCGACTAGCTCATGACGCATCGGCTCGATTCGTGCCGTGAGCCAGCCCGACAGTTGTCGCACCGCGAGCTGGAGGCCGGCGTTAGTGCGAGCCCTGACCACGTCGAGTACGGCTTCCGCCTGGCTCAAGTCAAGACGCTCGTTCAGAAATGCCCTCAGAGTGAACTCCCCGGGTCGAGCCGCCCGACATCCGGCAGCCAGACAGATCGATACCACGCGCTCCAGCACCAGCGGACTTCCGTGGCAGTGGATCTCGAAGACGTGCTCTCCGGTGTAGCTATGCGGGCCCAGCATGATGACACCCATCGCCTCATCTACCGGCCCGTGGGTATGCGGATCTACCAGCCGTCCCTGTCGCAGGTGATGCGAGTCCCATGGTTGAGGCAGTGTCGGGAACAATTGCTCGGGGAGACACAGACTGAGGGGGCCGCTAGTGCGCACAATGCCGACGCCCCCCTCACCCGGAGGCGTGACCGCCGCCACGATGGTGTCTACTTCCAGGGAGTTCCCTCTAGTCTCGATCCCCGTCACCGGCATCCGGGCGAACAGGCGCGATCACGACTCGTCGCGAAACTCCCTCCCCGATGCTGTACGTCTCGATCTCGCCGCGTTCCCGCAGCGACAAGTGAATGACTCGCCGATCGCTGGCCGGCATGGCTTCCAGCGTGAACGGGCGTCCCGTACGTCCGACACGATAGGCGATACGGTCCGCCAGCGAGCGCAACGATTCCTCGCGGCGCGCTCGATAGTTCTCGACGTCGATAACGACTCGCGGCCATTGCCGGCGCCCTTTGGAGAGGATGAGATTCACCATGAACTGCAAAGACGCGAGATTATCGCCGCGCCGCCCAATCAATACGCCCAGGTTCTGGCCGGAGACTGAGAGAATAACCGGATTTTCTGTGCTGCGCACCGAGACCTCGGCGTCGAAACCCATGCTGCGCAGGAGTCCATCCAGGACCTCTCTGGCATCTCCCGGCAGATCCACCGAGGCAGGCGCCGCGGTTTTGGACCGCCCCGGCTCGCTCCCGTCGACGTCTTCCTCGAAGTCCGCCGCTGCCTCGTCTTCGAAATGAGCTGTCTGTTCCAGCGCCGCCTCGGGCTGGGCCTCGGGCTGTGAATGCGACTCGACCGCCGGCACCGAAGCAGGCGGCTGGACCAGGATGCGGGCGGCCTCAGCGCCAATGCCGAATACCCCGCCCCGTCCCTGCGTGATGACACTGATTCGCAGTTCAGCTCGCGAGCCACGAAAATATGTTTCCGCCTGCGTGATCGCTTCCTCTACCGTGCGACCTGAAAACTCAACCTCGTCTTCCGCCACCTCGTCCTCCTCTGGCGCGATTCGCCTTTTTTCTCGGGCGTATGACTGCTGCCGGCTCCTCGGTGACGCCGTCGCTTCCTCCAGTCCCATTTGTTTGCCCATTCGTGTTGGGACGAGAAGTGGACTCCTTTCGTTGCGCATCGCCATTCTGGCCCGTCAAATTGCGGGAAGGGCCACGCGACTGCTTTCCGGGTCGTGTAGGCGGCTTTGGAGAGCCACCACCCGGTCGAATTCCCAGAAAGCTGAGGCCCCCCGCCCAACCGCGCAGCGTCTCGGGCAATAATCCGAGCCCCGTAATTTTGTACTGGATCGCGATACCGATCAGAGTCGACGTCACCCAATACAGGGACAGACCCGATGCGTAGCGCAGCGCAAAGAAGACGATCATCAACGGCATGAAATTCATCAGGTTGTTCATCATCTGCTGCTGAGGATCAACGCTTCGGGTCAGCATCATGCGCGACTGCACCCACTGCGTGATACCGGCGAGTACGGGAAGAATGTAAAGCGGATCGTGGGCACCAAGCCCGTTGCTGAGCCAGAGGAAATTGGCATGGAAGAGATCGAACACGTGCGCCGTGTTCGATACCCCGCTGATCGCGTAGCAACCGTGTAGCCACTGAGTCCATCCATGGACCGGATGGCCGTTACAGGTGTCGGTCAGTGCAGCATGTGCCTGTTGGTACCACTTGGGTGATTGCCCGAGATGGAGAAGGGCGTAAAACAGTCCGATGAGGATCGGAAACTGCAGCACAGTGGGAAGACAACCCATGGCCGGATTCACGTTGTGCTCTTTGTAGAGCGCCATCGTGGCCTCCGTCATCTTTTGTTTGTCCTTGCCGTGCTTCTGCTTGAGTTCGGCCATCAGTGGCTGCAGACGTTGCATGGCCTTCGCATTGCGCAACTGTGCGATTTGCAGCGGCGATAGCACGAGCCGCACGAAAATGGTGAAGAGGATGATGCCGATCCCCGCGCTCCCCACGTTCGTGGCAAGCCACACCAACCCCAACTCCATGGGGTGAATGATGAATCCGAAGATATTTTGCACGTTGAGGCTCCAGTCCTACGGAACGGGGTCGTAGCCGCCGGCGTGAAATGGATGACAGCGCGAGATTCGGCGCATGCCTAACCACGATCCATGTACGACGCCGTATTTTTCGATTGCTTCACGTGTGTATTCGGAACATGATGGTTCGTAGCGACACGCCGGCCCGAGAAGAGGAGACACCGCGCGCTGATAGAGACCAATCGCTCCTACTGCCAGTCTACGCATGAACGGCCCGTCGTGCCGGTTCACGCTTGGTTCCACTTTTCCGTAAGAGGTATGCAACCGTCTCCTCGAGCTGTTTATACGTCGCATCAGCGGAAGGCGGTCGTGCGATAAAAACCAGGTCATAGCCGGGCGGCACCGTAGCCAACTGACTCCTGACTGCCTCGCGCAGTCGGCGCTTGACACGATTGCGAATTGTTGCCTTTCCCACGCGTTTGCTGACCGAAAAACCGATGCGTCGGTCGAGGGAATGCGTTGGCAGTGCATAAAGAACTAACAACTGGCTGCCCGATGAGCGTCCAAATCGGCGTACTCGCGCAAAATCCTTGGGCCGCGTGAGCCGGTTCTCTTTAGGCAGCATGATGTGCCGCCTAAACCGTCAGCCGGTGCCGCCCCTTTTGTCGTCGTGCCTTGAGCACCCGCCGTCCGGCCTTGGTGGCCATGCGGGCCATAAAGCCGTGCTCGCGTTTCCGCGGAATTCGCTTTGGTTGATACGTCCGTTTTGGCATAACTGAGTCTCTCCGACCCCGAATTAAGAATGACGATGAAGGACGCGTTCCACTCAACAAAAACCTCAGCACGCCTCTGCGCCGGCCTGTGCTGAGGAAAGGTATAACGATCCTTCAATTGCTCCAATGTGCGCCCGATTATATGGGTGTTTCTCAGAATGTGTCAACCTAA
>DAINCT010000465.1:0-3725 GCA_036732245.1 Chloroflexota bacterium
CTGCATCGCCACCCTGAAGCCGCGCCCTTCCTCCCCAATGATATTTTCGACGGGGACACGGCACTCGTCGAAGAAAATCTCGCTCGTCTTTGAACCGCGTAGCCCCATCTTCTCGTCGATCTTTCCCACCGCCAGGCCCGGAGAATCGCGATCCACCACAAAAGCTGTGACTCCCTTCGAGCCCCGTTCTTTGTCGGTAACGGCGAAAACCGTGTACAGATCGGCCATTGGTCCGTTGCTGACCCAGAGCTTGGATCCGTTCAACAGATAGTGGTCGCCCTCGCGACGCGCCGTGGTCTGGATATGTGCCGCATCAGATCCGGCGTTCGGCTCGGTCAGCGCAAATGCGCCCAGCTTCTCCCCGGTGGCCATGGAAGGGAGATAGCGCTGCTTTAGCTCGTCCGAGCCACCCAGCACGATGGCCGCGCCGCTCAAACTGCAATGGCCGCCAATGATGTTGGAATATGCCGCGTTGACTGCTCCCAGTTCCTCCATGGCGACACAGTACCCGAGTTCTCCGAAGCCTCCACCTCCGTACTCCTCAGGGAACGGAATCGCGAACAGTCCAAGGTCCTTCATCTCTTGCAGGATCTCAGGTGGGACGGCGTCTTCGTGCTCTACCTGCCTCGAGCATGGCGCGAGACGATCGCGCACGAACTCGCGAACGGTCGATTGGAGCAGTTTCACATCATCCGGAATGTAAAAATCCAGCGTCTGCCTCCCCGGTCAGGTGCGTCTCTCGATCTCTCTCGCCCAGCGCTACCGTCCACGGCCTGTTGCTAGCCGAAAAAGGCGCTCCACCATTGCTTCCAGGTAGCCTGCGCCGGAGGTGCAATCGAGGCGGGTGCGGGTCTGAAGTGCTCGACCACGACCCGGGTCGGTTCCAATTGCACCAGGGTCTCGCCTGGTTTGGTGTATCCCAGGACGGAACGCGCGGTATTCTCCACGTATTGCGGGGAGCGATACCCGCGGATGGCAGCCTGAGTATTCGTGCGATCGGTCTCAAGCGCCCGATTTTGTTGTTGCAGCGCAATCTCCTGGGCGGTCAGGCTCTTGATCTGTTCGGTCTTTTGCACAAATTTGAAGGCGAAGAATCCCATCAGTAGAAGGAGAACGACATATGCCGGCCGGATCCTGAAGCGTCTTCGGCTCTCGAGTACCTGCTTTTTCTTTCGTTGCGTCACACTGGGCATCGCTTGTTACCTCTCCAGCAACTCGAATGCTTGATCGACCGCTGCCTGCGGGGTGTCAACCCGGACGAAATCGTCGTCAGTGCCATCGGGCCGCACACACTTCCAGGTGTTCAACGCAACAACGGGCTTTCCAATTTTTCGAGCGAATGCGATTTCGGACAGGGTACCCCACTCGCCTGCAACCGCAATCACAGCGCCGGCGCTCCCCACGACCAGGCCGTTCCGTAATTGTCCCATTCCAGTTGGGATGGCTACGTCGACCCATGCGTTCGCGGCGGTTGGATCAGCCTCCGCCAGGATCCCGACGACTATACCGCCGGCCGCGTGCGCGCCGCGGGAGGGTGCTTCCATTACACCGGTCGAGCCACCGGTAATCAGAACGGCACCTCTTTCAGCCACTAATCTACCGACTTCGGTTGCCAGAGCGGCGGTATCGGCATCACACTGTCCGGCTCCGACGACCGCGACCGCGACTCGTGCCACGCCACGCTGCTCCTTGGAAGATATGGTGTTAGTGTACCGAGGGCCATTTCATAGAAGCAATACGTCTTTCGATGGATATGCTCCGGATCCGACGCACATGGGGCTTACCGGCCGCACTGGATGCGAGTTGTATATGACTGTGACGCTGATCCACGGCGACAACCAGATCGAACTTGACGATGCCCTTCGCACCACGCGTGCACCCTTCAACGATGCAGATATCCTGACCTTCGACGGTCCTCTTGTTGCGCTGGGCGCACTCTCGGAGGCGTGTTTAACGGCGGGTCTCTTCGACCCGCAGCGCCTGGTGATCGTGCACGATCTGCAGGAACGCATCAAGGGCACCAAGAAGGACAGCGGCGAAGCGGAAGCAATCCAGAAGATTCTGTCCGACGTGGCCCCTGCGACCACACTTCTCCTGCTTTCACCCGGGATGACGAACGACAACGCGTTGGTTTCCTGGGTACATCAAGCGGGAGGAGACGTGCGATCCCTGTCCGTGCCGCGCAAGAACGACCTACCGCGCTGGGTGATCGGTCGCGGCAAGCAGCATGACGTGACCGTGGACCGAGACGCGGCCATCCTCTTAACCGAGTTGGTGGGAGCGGACACCGTGTCACTGGATACCGAACTCGAAAAACTGGCGACCTTCGTTGGTTCGGAAGCACGCATCACGGTCCCGGTGGTCGATTCATTGGTCGGCGCGGTGACACAGGACTCGATATTTGCGCTGGTGGATGCAATCGCCACGGGAGATCACAAAAACGCGTTTCGACTCTTGCACGCTCAGCTCGAATCGTCATCTACAAATGCCGTCGAGTTCGCGTTGTATTTGATACGAATGCTCGCGCGCCAGGTTCGAATTCTCCTCCGGATCCGGCTAGGACAAGATGCCGGTAAGGAGCGAGGCGCTATCGCCTCCGAACTTCGGCTCGCTCCGTACTACACCGAACGGTACTTCCGGCAGGCACGACGCTTGTCCAATGAGCGATTAAGGGGCGCCTTTGAGGCACTCGCGGCCCTGGAGTACGCGCTCAAGCAGGGCAAGGCGGAGGCAGCTACCGGCCTGCATCTGCTAGTGGCCGACCTGTGCGAATAGTCGTCGTATGCAACAGAGTGGGTGACCCAACGCAAAAGCCCCAGCTCGCTGGAGCCGGGGCTTGAGAATTCCAGATGGTCCGATCGTGCAGCGGCCGGCCTGGTTACTTCTTGGTCGTACGAGTCCGTGTTCCGGCGGCCCTGGAACGCGACGGTTTCTTCGCCTCGGGCTCGGCTGCCGGTGCTGCCTCCACGACCACGGCCTTGTTGAACGCCTTCATCAAGCGAGACTTGCGGCGTGAGGCGTTGTTCTTGTGAATGACGCCTTTCTTCGCGGCGCGGTCGAGTGCAGAAATGGCGGCGACAATATCGGCCTGTGCCTCGCCGGGTGTTGCTTCAATGATCGACCGAGCCTTCTTGACGAACGTTCTGGTCGACGACTTCACGGCCACATTGCGCGCATGCCGCTTTTCGGCTATTTTCTCGCGCTTGATGGCCGATTTCGTATTGGCCATATTAGTTACATTCCTCCTGCCGCAGTGCCCTACACAGTAAACGGCTACGCGGCCTTGCAGACGGCGTAGCTGAGAGGATTATACCAGCCGCTCTCGGAGAAGGGCAACGCGGAGAACATCGACTGCCCAGGCAGGTCTTGTTAAACGTGCGACCTTTACTGCAAAGACATCGGAGGTCCACCCACACGAAGTATCAACAATCGCGCATGCATACCAGGAAGCCCAGGTCCGTGATTGGAGCGCGCATAAGTGGGGTGGAGAACCTGTCCATGGGGTGCCGCTCGAGCGCCGGTACCTCCGAGTATTCCCGTGATGAGCGCGATGCCCAGCATGAACCCGGCGATCCAGAGCGTGGCTCTCAGAGAACGTCGTCGCCGCCATCTTCGGCCAGAAACCATCTTCACCTCGGCACGCAGCGTCTGCGCGCGTTCCTGACCCAACTTTAGTGGCCCCTCGACTCGTGTGCAAGCATCATAGGACGCGCTCATTGCGCTCG
>DAINCT010000466.1:0-3723 GCA_036732245.1 Chloroflexota bacterium
GTCTGCTCCTTGCCGTCGTGCCGCAACGCGTCGCCTTCGACCGCCGTGCCCTTGAGCAGCAACTCCGTCGCCAGTTGATTGGCTTCCAGCAGCTTAGGCGCGCCGAGCCGTTCCAGCTCACCAGCGGCGGCAAAGACCCGGCTATCATCCAGCCAGGGCAGCCCATCCTCATCCACATTGATGCGCCGGATGGCCGCGTGCAGCCGCCCCAGCAACAGCACTTCCCGAAAGCTGCGCCGCTCCGTCAACTCCGGCACGTCGGTATCCCCCGCCAGGTACTGCCAGCCCAGTGCTTGCAGTTGATCGATGAGCGGACGTTCGACCTCGCTGTATTCGTCGGGGAAGGTGGTCACGCGTTGTCTCGGGTTCGGTAGGCCTGGGCGGGGTGATTGGGTGCGTTGGGGTAGCGTAGTTCGAGGGCGTGCGACCTTACCAGATCGGTAAGATAGCGTATTCGTAACTTGTCCGCGGAACGGTTCAACAGGGCTGCCAGTTCCTTAAGGGTAAGGAAGCGTCCGGTGCAGAGCTTGAGAATGACATCTTCGATGACAGCACGCTCGACCCGAGATGCGGAGCTTACCGGAGCGGCGATTGTCTGCAATGACGGCCAAAGCAGTGCTATCTGTCCCGAAGGTACGGACCTCGGGTCCGAAGGTACGGACCTCGGGTCCGAATGATCGACCTCCTTCGGCGCACGTGTGTCAGCTACCGTGCCCTCGGCGTGCGCAGATCCAGCCATGGTTGCCGAAAATGCCGTCCCCGCCAGCGGGAAGAGGCCTCCGCCATTGGGAGTGTCTCGGAGGTGATAATACGTGCCTCGGCCGACTCCATCGGAG
Source organism: Chloroflexota bacterium (assembly GCA_036732245.1). Lineage (GTDB taxonomy): Bacteria > Chloroflexota > UBA5177 > UBA5177 > UBA5177 > JANWJD01. Next base: position 837 of record DAINCT010000466.1, read on the forward strand.
AGCAACAGTCCCCGGCTGACCAGACTACGCAGCAGCATCGTCAGATCGCGCGGGTGGTTGTCGGTGATCTCCCGTAGGCGGGCATTGGTCAACCGGCCTTCAATGAGCGCCGTCGCCAGTGCCAGCCGCTCGTCACGCCCCAATGTTCGGAAGTCCGGTCCGATCAGGCGAACCAGCTCATCAAGCGCTTCCTGAGGCAGGAGGCTGATCATCGGCAGTTGCAGCGTGGTGTATTCCGGCTGCAACGTCTCCCGCAACAGCGGCGCGCGCCAGTGCTCTTCCGACCAGGCGCGGAGGATCTTGGCGTAACCGGACCCTGCCTGTTCGCCCAAGCCAACCATCTGAAACATCTTCTGCAAGTTGCGGTTGCGGCAGTCGCTCGTGCCGCCGGCCAGTACGGCGTCAACCGACATGCGCAGCCCACCGGGGTTGCGAAAGACAAAACGGTCCGGCTGCTTGATGGCGAGAATACCGATGGGACCGGCATAGTCCGCGTGGATCAGCGTGTTGACCAGGGCCTCCCGCACTGCCTCATGCACATGCGACTCATCGATGCGCTGGTAGCCGTGCTCCAGCCGGAACGGCACCTTCAGGCCGTCCGTGAGTTTGGCATAGGCGCGACGATAGAAGTCGAACAGGTTGCCGGACCAGGTGCCGTCGGTCGTCACCCGATCCAGCCAGCGGATATCGGACTCTGCTCCCGGTCGCTCCTGGTAGTCGACGATGTAGTAGGGGACCGCTTCGTGAATCGGGCGAAAGCGGCCGAACATCAGGACGCCGGCCAGGGTGGGACCTTCCTTGCCGCCCTCTCGCTCCTTCACCCAGCCGCCCAGGTTCGCCAGAAAGTCGCGTTCATCGAGGGTGATCCAGGGGTGCCCCGGTCGCGCCGAGCGAAAGAGGTTCCGGTAGGCCGCCAGGCTCTCCAGATCCAGGTCGGCCAAGCCGAAGCCGGGCAGCGGTGGGCATCACGCGATTCGTCACTGGAGTCGGCCAGCATGCGACGCACCGTCGCCACATCGCAGCGATAGTCCCCTTCAAAGTTGCGCCGATACGTACCGGTCAGCGGGTTTGGACCGATGTACACCGGGCGTTGCTGGCGCGTGGCGCGCGGCACCTGGATGCAGAGCAGATGCTTGCCGTCGTACTCGATCATCTGCGCATCGTCGCTCTGTAGCACGTTTGCGCTGACGACGTGCCGGTCGTTGATCTGGTCCCAGAACGCCTTCAGCACCCTGCCCGGTTGGTGCAAGCCGAGCAGCGTCACGTTACCGCTCTCATCTTCCCTGGCGCCGAGCAGGATGATGCCGCCCTCGGTGTTCGCCATCGCGGAGTACGACTCCCACACCGACCGCGGCAACTCCCCCTCGCCGTCGCGCCCCTGCGCCGCCTTAACCTCGAAATCGGTATCCTCGCGGCGTGCCAGGAGCTCTTCAATGTCTGTGTGCGTTGCCATCGCCCGCCCTGCTCCCGATCACGCGCTACTTGGCTCGAAGAGAACCACCCGCACATGGGCAAGTTCGGCAAATGCCGCCTCAATGCGCGGCTTGACATCCGCCCAACGCAGGCCGCCGTTGCCGCAGCCAAGCGGAGGAATGGCGATCGACCGAATATCGCGCTGTTGCACCTCTTCTACCAGCGCCCGGAGACCGGACTCGATATCTTCCAGCCGCGACCCGTTCCTCCAATGCCGCTTCGTGGGGAAGTTGACGATGTACCGGTGACGCCCTGGAATGCCGGTATCCACCACGAACATCCGCCCGGGCCGCACCTCGCCGGCGCATGCCTGAGCGTAGCGCCGGAAGTTCTCCGGGAACGCCTGCTTGAATTGCAGCGCGATGCCCTTGCCCATAACGCCGACGCAGTTGATGGCGTTGACCAGCGCCTCAGCGTCGGCTTGGAGCAGATCGCCGTGCCCGAGCTCGATCATGCAGCCCCCTGAGGTAATTCCGATTCTTGCGGATGTTAGCCTGCGTAACGATACCGCGCTGCTGCATGAACGTATAGTCGGCCAGGAACGATCATGGCCGTTGGCTACAATAGTGGAGGAACGGAGGCTACCGGGGAAGACATGCAGGTATTCACTATCGGCTATCAAGGGCGCCGGCTGGACGAACTCACGCAGACGTTACAGAAAAACGACGTTGATATCGTCCTTGACGTCAGAGAATATGCCTGGAGTCGGAAGCCGGGATTCTCCAAGGGCCAGCTCAAGCGTGCGCTCGAAGATGCGGGTATCGATTATCTTCACGATTCGCGGCTTGGCAGTCCACTGGATCTTCGCAAGGCATATCGGGCCGGCGGCGAGTGGGCACAGTTCCGGCTCGGCTACATCGACCATCTTGGAAGCCTGATTGGTCTCATTGGCGACTACGTCTCGCTCCTTTCAGGACGACGGGTCTGCCTCCTCTGCTTCGAAGGGGAGGCGAGCCTGTGTCACCGGTCGCTCATCGCTGACGCCTTTGAAGGCATCCTGGCGTCGACTCCCTGTCACCTGTGAGGGCCGAGCCGCCTGGGGCGGCGGGTCCGTCGTCAATGGCGGGTAGAACAATCCAATGATTGTCCACGTCGCGGGGTGTGAACTCACCGTCCCCACGTAAAAGTGAAGATCTCGACGCGTGACAAGCTCATCGGCATATTTCTTCTCCATCGCCTCGCGCCACCTCGCGCCATACTGTCGGGACCATTGCCGGTATGATTGGGCGACCTCCCAATCCAGCACCTGCATATCGTGTCCGTTGCACTCGGGGTCGTCACAGGTGAACTGGTAGCGGAACTCGAAGGGAATCTTCTCCAGCGAGCGGTACGGAGCGGATCGAAAGAGTGGCGTCCGCGTGAGTTTGGCGCGTTCGTCGTCTGTCCAGTCAGTTTCCTTGGCGTCCACGATGCG
>DAINCT010000467.1:0-1454 GCA_036732245.1 Chloroflexota bacterium
TCGCTCACGACCTTACCGATGGGATGCCAACTGTCGTCCGGCTCCTGAAGGGTGTCGCCTGAGACTTTCAAGTGTACGAGAGCCCGAGGGATAGGTAGGGCTGCTGGTCACGCGCACGCGGTCAACTAGATTACCTGCCATGGTTCTGACGGCAACGTCCACGTGGCTCGCGGCAAGAGCGGACGTCGGCGTCGCGAGAGAAATGGCTGTTCCATCTCAGGTGCGAATCCGGGAAAAATCGGTCCTGGACTCGATGGTTTGTGGGCGAGGCGCCCGGTACCCTGATCCGCAGATGATCGGCGTGAGCAGCGGAGGACACGGTCGTGCCGTCAATCACCCCAGAGGCGAGCAGATGGACGACAACCCACGGGAATACGAAGTCGGCCTCAGCCATGCCATCACCGCTCGCATCGGCGATCTTCCTTGTCATTCCTTCCCTCGACTCGGGCTGTACGATGGTGCGGGGCTTCTTGCTTTGTGCTGGTCTGCGCTCCTGGCTGGCTTCGCCCTAGCGCTGCGAGGGGCCGGCGACTGGGTTCGCGCTGGGTCCGCTCAGTTGCCCGTCTCAGGGCTCGTCGGCTTCGCCCTGGTCTGGTTGGGTGGACTCCTCCTCGTGCTCACTCTGCGCTGGCTCAGTCTCCTGCCATGGTCGACCGTCCGCGGCTTGATCGCGGCCGTCCTGGCGACCATTCTGGTGTCGGATGTACCGTGGGTTGTCGGGGCGACTGTCACGGCATCGCACCCGCATCTCAACTCGATTCATCGGACGTGCCTCGAGGCTGCACATGTAGCGCTCGGCATCGACTGCCTGATGGTTGTCATGCTGGCCCTGGGCGGCCTGCTCCTGCTCTTCCGGCAGCCCAAGTCTCGCGCGACGGTTATCCGTTCTCTACTCGTGGGCGGTGCGGGTCTTGGCATCGGCTACCTGTGGGTCGCGCACAGCTGCCTCACAATCTGGGGTAGTGGCGGACGCGTATCGGATGCGGGTCCTCTCGTCGCCCTTGCCGCAGCGATCTACGCGGTCGGACAATGGTGGGGCCGGCGCGATGCGCTCTTCTCAGCACACGAGGTGATGCAATTACGAGAGATGCGGAAGCGGTACCGAGCCGGAGGGCTCGTGCCGTAGAGGGGATCGAGGAGGGAACGGTGCTGTGGGAGCGATGGCGGGATGCAGCACGCATCGAGGCAGATCCGTGACGGGCGGGATACTCCTCTCCCCGCTCCCGCAGCAGCTCTGTCTCCTCATCCTCGCCGTGCTGGTCCGTCGGCTCGTCTGACGGATCACTACATCATCTCCGGCTCTGGTCGCGTTGGGCAGCGCGCCGCGACGCAGCTTGCCGAGAAGGGTCGCATTCCATTCGTCGTGGTTGACACGAACCCTGCGACGATCGCGATTGCGCGTGATCTCGGGCTGCTCTGCCTCGAGGGAGACGCGACGCGGAACACGGTACTTG
>DAINCT010000467.1:1464-3712 GCA_036732245.1 Chloroflexota bacterium
TGTCGGTTCTGCTGCTTTTGGGCCATTCTGATGGTGCTCTGCTAGCACCATGTTGCTCTCTTGTAACCCCGCGACGCGGAACACGGTACTTGAGGGGGTTGGAATCCGGCGCGCACGGGGCCTTCTCGCTTGCGCCGACTCCGACGTCAATAACGTGTGCGTGACACTCTCGGCCCGCACCCTCAACCCCGGCCTCTACATCGTTGCCCGCGCCGGGGACCCGGACGCTAAGCAGAAGCTGTATTCGGTTGGAGCGAGCCGCGTTGTCTCCCCGTACACCATGGCTGGCAATCGTATGGCGCACCTTGCCGTGCAACCGCTTGGCGCCGACTATATTGACGTTGTCATCCGCGGCCAGAATCTCGACGTCCAGATCGAGGAACTCATCGTGCCGACTGGCTCATCTCTAGTCGAGCGCACCGTGGGAGACATTCGCCAGCGAGAGCTGGCCGGGGGGGCACCTCCTGGCCGTCGAACACGAGAACCAGCTCATCACCTTCGTCGATGATTCGCTGGTACTTGTTCCGGGCGACCGGGTACTTGTGGCGGGCACCGCGGAGCAGATTGCCCACTTCGATGAGAGTTTCGGTACGCCATCCCCGTCCGGCGGAGAGGAGGCGCCAACGTAAGGCGTTCCTCCCGGTCACCGCCGGGTGACTAATCGCTGGTTGGTCAGGTAGGGGAGCAGACTGAGGGGACGACCCGCCGTTGAATCTTTGCTGCACCTCACCTCTCAGAGACCGGGCATGGCGAGACCCCGCAAACTCACCGTGTCACGGACGTCGACTGATCGACAGGGTCCGCATTGATCCCAGACCTCCTTGGCGCCCACCGAACTAAGAGACGGAGAGGACTCGCGCCTTGTTCGGGGCAGGAGTATTTGGCAGGTGGAGATAGTTGTGGATGGTGTGAACACCCTCAATGAAACGAACCTTTGCTTCAATGGCAGCGATATCTTCGTTGCGCTCGACCTGGCCGCGTAGCTCCACCACTCCCTTGGCGACATTGATGTTGATGTGCCCCTTCGGCACCGCCAGATCCCGGAAGAGCTCGCTCTCCACGCGATCTCGCAGGGTCGCGTCATCCGGATCGGGGTTGTCCGGATAGTGCAGATGGACTGTTTCTTCGACCACACCGTGCGCTGAGCCCTTGAAGTAGCGAGCCCGCCCACTCAAGCGCCTGCTTCCGTGCCGAGCAGCCGCGCGAAACTGATCTCGCAGGACGGCCCTCCGCCCACGACCACTCTCCGGATCCCAGAGATACTCGAGGACTGCACCGGCCAGAGCACCTAGAACCAGCGGCCGCGTGTCGAATCGGGTCATCCGTCGTTTCCCGGACGTTGTTGATCGAGTCATTGTCTTGCCTCCTACAATCGCCTCATCTGCGTGCGGGCATCGGCTCATCCGCTGTTTCCCGGACGTTGTTGATCGAGTCGTGGACCGCGATCACCGCGAGTTGGCAATGCCACCACACTCTGAAGGTTATGTCTTCGTCTTCCAGCCTACTCCCGCCGGAAGTGAACTGCCATCGGGTGATCACCCGATTCCTGCGCCGCGGGCGTAGGAGAATGTCATCCAGAACGGTCGAGCGGGCGGTATTAACGCCACGTGGCGAGCCACCGTCACTTCTCGGAGAGACGTTTCCAGAGCGGAACGTTATGGATGAAGGTTGCGGTCCGGCGTACGGTGGGGAATTGGCCGGCGGTGTGTCGCAACTGTGCTGCGACGCGGGGATCATCGCAGACGCCGCCCAGGCGCTTGGTTCCCACCACGTGGACGATGGCGGTGCGGTTGACCACGCTCGCCGTCTTGACATGTAAACGGGATTGGTACAATGCGTTGTACAGCCCGGACTGGCCGTCTTCAGAGTCTCCTTCTTCCAACGGGTCAAGCACCTGCGGACGGTAGGTCGCATCCATTTCATCGTCGGTGTCGAACACCGCAATCTCTTCGATTCCCTGGCGCTTTGCTCGGTCTGAGAGCATCGCAATCGCCGCTTCGGGAGTGGACAGGACACAACGAAGCAACGCGATGGCTGCCCAGTCCCGCACCCGCTGATGACGGCGTTGCAGGTCGGTCGCAGACGCAATGGACTCTCGGCAGTAGTCGAGGACATCGAGATACAGTGTCCGATACGCGGGGGACCGTGGGTACGCTCGCTCCTCCTCCACGCGTTCGGGGAAGGGCGTTTCAGTGCCCTCGGAGGGATTGTCGTCGCGTTCTAACGCCAAGGAATGACCAACCCGAGC
>DAINCT010000468.1:0-3709 GCA_036732245.1 Chloroflexota bacterium
CGGACCGGGTCCTGTTACACCTGTCGGGACTGCGGGACGAACACCGGCTGTTCTTAGTTCAGTTCGAACGGGCGGGCGGGCCGGTGAAGGCTCCGCCCAATTTCGTGGGCCCTCCGCAAGCTAGCTCTGGCCTCGAGGAGCGTATAACGCTCAAAAAGACGGCGTTGCGGCGGGCTTAGAAGCTCGGCCCTGCATCGGGCTAGGGGAAGTGCCACCACTCGTCGCAACGGGTCACCCACCCTCGGGACTACCATGCCCATGACACGCCGTACGTGCCGATCGAAGACAACAGCCCCAGCTTTTCGCAGCCACCCGTAGAGGAGGTCGCGCTTGCGGTTCAGTTTGACGAAGGTGCCGTCGACACGCTCAGCGCCGCCGCGTTTCGCAACACGCTACTGAGTACCTTTCCGAAACATCAAGAGCAGCCACCTCGACCGCCGATGGACGAGCCCTTCGATGCGGTGGTCGAAGCGTTGCCTTTCCGCTTTGAGGTTTTCGGAGCCCCGCCGATGCCGCGATTCTGGTTCCTCAATGAGGACGGGTCGCGTCTCGTGCAGCTCCAACACGACCTGTTGGCGGTGAACTGGAGACACCTGCCTGAAGGGCCCGATTACCCCCGGTTCCTTGCGCTCCGCGATGAGCTGGGCAAGCTCTTGGCGTCACTCGACGCAACGGTTAAGGAAGCAGGAAAGCGAGGGCTACGTCCGAACTGGTGCGAGGTCTCCTACATCAACCACGTGACCGCAAATGGAGACCGGCCCGCCCTGCACGAGTTACTCACCGTGGTCGCCCCGCCAAAGCCTGAGCGATTCTTGCCAGCAATGGAGGATGGCCAACTCGTAGCTCGCTACGGGATTGAGGAAGAGGGCACGCCGGTGGGTCGACTAACCGTAAATGTCTCATCTGCGATCAGGAATGTCGACCGGGTGCCGATATGGGTACTGACTCTCGCGGCCCGGGTCCGAGCGGCCGGTGAGGAACTAAAAGACGCGATGGCAGCGTTGGATAAGGGGCATGCGTGGGCGCTCCAAGGATTCTTAGACTTGACCACCACCGAAATGCAGTCAAAGTGGGGCCTACAACAGAAAGGACGCGGGGACAAGCGTGGCGGCGGTAGCTGAAGCCGATCAACTCACACAGATCTACCTGTCGGACGGTGCCGTATCGCGCCCGTCCTGGCCGCAGTCTTCCCAGGCCCTGGGAATCGGAGTCTGGACCGCGATGTACAGGGTCGACAGGAGCGTTCAGCTGAGCTATCAGCTCGTGGTGGATAACCCTCAAAGCGCAGAGCACACGACTTGGGAGAGAAAGGAATGGCTTCCATCAGCCGTTACAGGTCTTGGGGGTACTCTCGGTCTTGCTCGCGGCTGGGACACCTACGATGCGGCTCCGGTTTCGGAGCGAATCGTTCAGCGCGCGCTCGGGTTCCTTCTTCGGTTCCTCGAGCCGTCCTCGCCGCCTCCGGCGGTCGTGCCGCTCTCGGATGGCGGTGTTCAGATGGAGTGGCATCGGGGAGGTCTCGACATCGAGGTCACGTTTTCACCCCGTGAGGCTCCCGAGATGTACGTGCGCGACATCGCGAATGGGAACGAATGGGAGGGCGAACCGACGCCTGACCTCATCGAGCAAGTTCGCCCGCTTCTCGTCCGTCTGCGCGACGCACAGTAGTCCCATCTGAGTATGCCGCCGGTTGACGACGCGACGATCGCCAACGAGACACAGCTCTACCGGCGGATCACCGCGCGGCAAATAGTCCTGGACGACAACGCTGGCTGTCGCCGTGTTTCCAGCGCCGCTTTCGGTACCGAGGATCTTTCAGTCGCCATCGGCGATCGGCTGGAGGCCGATGGTCGACAACCAGAGTCAGTGCTCGACAACCATCCTGGTGAATATCTCGTCACGTTTACTGCGGGTGTGGCGCGGTCCGTTGCTCAGCTCGTTTATCGCGACGAAGAGCCTGATGAGCCGGCTCATGGCATCGTGTTTGGTAAGAAAAGGTCGTCGGTAAGACGAACGCTTCACGACGCTTCGGAGTGGGTTGTCCCGCCTGCCGACGCATGTGAGCGTCCGAGCGGCAAGCAAGCTGCTGCTTGACTGAAGCGGGCGGGCGGCGAACTGAACGCCCGGGTGCTTTCCCACGACCCGGCCCGCTCGACAACCTAACGCCGCGTCGCGAGTACCGCCTAGATGACCGAAACGGACACGAACCGTCGGCTCGGCCGCCTCTTTAGCTTTACACCGGCTCAGCCGGAGGTCGCATCATCACAACTGCTGCGGCGGTACTGGCAACGACCGTCCAGCCATCGAGCGCGAGGGAGTTCATCAGATCTATCCCCTCTTCGTCGGCGGGCCAGCCTTTACCGGGGTCCCGAACCTGTATGACCGGAACGACGACGTAAGGGGCGTCGGTCTCGAGAGCATCGACCACAGTCTTTCGTAGCTTCTTGTTCTTGCCGAGGGCCGCGAAGCTCGTAGCATTCAGTAGCTTGCTCATGTTCTCTTCCTCCTCCTCGGCCGTTACCTGATCAGCCGCTCTGGATCATCTGGAAGTGCGGACGGCATGTTGCGATTGGCGAGTTGTCCTTCACGTCCTTCGGGTCTTCCTTTGCTGTCAAGTTCCGAACCTCGCCCGAGTCGAATCCATCTGACTGAGCGGACGAGAATCCATCCCCGTGGATTCCGCCGCGCTTGATCGAATAACGGGGATACCAGTTGACGGTTACATGCTCTGCTGCCGTGTTCTTCATCCGAACGTGGACAAGCACTTTGCCGTCCTGCCAGGCACACCAGACATACGCCTGTGGGGTCTTGATGTATCGCTTTAGGTTTCCCGAATCCAGGGTGCCGTCATAGGCGTTGCGGACAAACGCGCCACGCACCTTCCCCGTGATCGGCCCAGCCGCACTAGCAGTCGTAGCGAGCACGAGCCCAGCCGTTGCAACGGCGATGAGTCGCGTCATGAGGAATCTCCTTCCAGCTTTAACCGCGGCCGCGTGAGGTCTAGCGCGACGCATTATCGCACGGGCAGTGAGAGCTCCACGAAGTTTTCTGGTCTCTTCCAGTTTCGGAGTGCGGGCTGAATCATGAAGCTTTAGCCCGCCGGAGCCGGGCGGATGAGGGGATCGGAGGCGCACTTCCCCATGAAGAGAGGAGTACGCCGAACCTCTGCCGTCTGCCATCGCTATTGCCGGTACGCACCTTTGTCCCGGCAGTCTCCGAGGGATAAGTCAGAACCCGCCAGCGTAGGCGTTTAGCGCAGGTTGGCCGCCAAGATGCGCGTACAACACGCGCGATCCGTGCGAAACACGGTCTGAGCGCACAACGTCGATCAGCGCCGCCATCGACTTTCCTTCGTATACAGGATCGGTGAGCACGCCCTCGAGGCGAGCGCACAGGCGGATGGCCTCGATCGTCTTCGCATCCGGGATGCCGTACGTGCCCGCATGCCACTCGTCGAGCAGGACGATCTCGTCGTCGCGCAGCTCGCGGCCGAGGCCGATCGCCTCGGCGGTTTGCCGCGCGATGCGGGCGATCTGATTCCACGTCTGCTCGACCGTCGCGGAGCCGTCGACGCCGAGCACCTTCCGCTCGGCGTCCTGCATCGCGAAGCCCGCGATCATGCCCGCCTGGGTCGAGCCGGTCACGGAGCACGTTATGACCGTGTCGAAGAAGACGCCGAGCTCCTGCTCCTGGTCTGCCACCTCCTGCG
>DAINCT010000469.1:0-3697 GCA_036732245.1 Chloroflexota bacterium
CTACATGTACATCGCGAGTGGGGGCGGCTCCATCACCGCCGGGCTCGCCGTCTACGACACGATGAAAAACATCGGTCCGGAGGTGGCGACTATCGCGATGGGCATGACCGGTAGCATGGCGACGTTCCTGTTAGCCGGGGGCACCCCGGGCAAACGTTTCGCGCTTCCCAATGCCACTATTCATTTCCATCCGGCGGGCGGGTACGGGCTCGGCGGATATGCGCCCGACATCGAAATTCACGTGCGTCACCTGCTGGATCTGCAGGAGCGTGGCAACCGGCTGATGGCGAAGTTCACGCATCAGACGTACGAACAAATCGCGCAAGACTTCTCGCGCGATCGTTACTTCACGGCCATCGATGCCAAGACCTACGGTCTGGTAGACGAGTTGCTCGAGCCGCATCAAAAGTCCCCGGCGGTTCAGATTCCACCGATTGACGAGCCGGTGCTGACGTCCTAGCTCCCGTTCCTCGTCGCACATCGCGCCCATTTCGCCGAAGCGAAATGGGCGCGATGTTTATGTGGGCGCGTATGCTTCGGGTGCGGAGGCACTCCCTGGTTGTCACATACCGGCGGCGGGCGGTGCTGTAAGGGTAGAGGTCAAAAGGAGGCTTCTGCTCAATGGCTTCGATAGCGAGCGGATGGGTGATACCACGGGGACAGGACGCGGAATTCGAATCGCTCTTCGCGACGGAGTATGCGAAGGTGGTGGCAATCGCGTTTCGAGTGTTGGCCGACGCTCATGAGGCAGAGGACATCGCTCAGGATGTGTTCTGTCAGTTTTATCGGCATCATTCACCCGATGCGCCGTGGGCCGGCGCGTGGCTGCACCGCGCGGCGGTGAATACCGCGCTCAATCACATTCGTCGCACCAAGCGCAGAAACCGACGGGAGTCGCAGGAGGCGGTCGAGCGAGATCGGCTCCAGACCAGTGCGGCCCACTCGCTCGATCCGCAGGCGGCAATCGAGCAAGCGGAACGAGCTCGTGAAGTGCGGGCCGCACTGGCCCGGTTGCCTCAAAAAAGCGCGAAAGTCCTGGCCCTCCGCTATAGCGGCTTGAGCTACGGGGAGGTTGCGGCGGCGCTCGACGTAGGAGTAGGCCAGGTAGGGACGCTGCTGCGTCGCGCCGAGACGAGGTTGCGGAAGGAGATACAACGTGAGACACCTGAATGATGGCATTTTGCGGCGGCTGGTCGACGAACCGTTCGCGATTGCCGACTCACAAAAGGAGCACCTGGCCGGATGTGAGACGTGCGAGGGCCGATATCTCCGGATCCAAATGGATGCTCGTGAGACGCGCGCGGCACTCGATCTGCCTTCGTATGCGCCGCACGTCGCGACCGCTCTGGCCCATGTCACCGATCGGACCAGATCTGTCGAGCCGGCGAGGGCCGGCCGACGATCGCCCGTGTGGCATCGACCTGCAGTGAGACGCGTCCTGGGAACCGCGCTCGCGGCCTGCGTCGTGGTAGGAGCGGTGACTCTGACTCCTGCCGGCTCAATGGCACAGAGCTTCGTGACTATATTTCAGCCGAGTGGTGTGAAGGCAGTTCAACTAACGTCTCTCGACATCAAGTCCTTAACGCAGTTGCGGCACTACGGCACGATTAGCGCGCCCAAACGACTTTCCAACCAACCGACGACCTCGGTGGCCAGCGCTTCAACTCTTTCCGGGATGAAGGTACTGGCACCGGCCCCGTTGCCCTCGGGCGTGCCGAGCACTGCGTCGTACACCGTGTCGCCGGGAGGCATGGCCTCGTTCACCTTCAGCTCAGCCAAGGCACACACCTGGGCCGCGAAATCAGGTAAGACCTTGCCTGCCATGCCACCGCGCATCGACGGCAGCACGATTGACGTGACGGTCGGCGCAACTGTGGTCACCACGTACGGCGGCTGTGTTGCCGGCTGTTCCACTCTTCCGGCGCTGGTCATCGGCCAGATGGTGGCACCGCATGTTGCCTCGACGGGCGCCGATCTCAAGCAGCTCGAGGACTACGTCTTCAGCCTGCCCGGAACGTCTCAGCAACTGGCGACCGAATTACGCTCTATTAACGATCCCACCTCGACACTGCCGATTCCGGTGCCGTCTAGCTTTGCCCATGCCGATCCGGTGAGCATCCAGGGAGTCCAGGGAGAAGCGATCGGCGACAATACCGGCGTGGGTAGCCTGGTGGTGTGGGAGAAAGACGGAGTAGTGTACGCGGTAGGAGGAGCCCTGCCACTCAGCCAGGTCGAGTCGATTGCCAATTCGCTCCGCTAGGAGGATTGCCGTTGAGTGAAGTCAGGCATGGCTAGGCCGCAATCCCGTCCCGATTCGTTTCCTTCCTCTGAAGATGGTGGCAGCTCGATGGGGGCCATCGGGGGGCGACCGGACCTGGCGTTCGATATCTCCCCGGCGATTCACACGGTTGCATTGGCCAAGCGGTTCGGCGCCACGACGGCGCTGGACAGTCTGACCATGACCGTCCCGCGCGGTGAGGTGTTCGGGTTTCTGGGTCCCAACGGCGCCGGTAAAACAACTGCCGTCAAGCTGCTGGTGGGGCTGTCACGTCCCACCTCCGGAGAGGCCTGGGTCCTGGGCGAAGTAGCCGGGCAGCGTGAAATGCGGCGCCGCATCGGCTACCTGCCGGAACTCTTTCGCTACCAGGAATGGATGTCGGCTCGAGAGGTGCTTGGGCTTCATTGCCAACTTATGCGTATGCCGCGGGCGGAGCGCGGGACGCAAATCGATCAGGCACTGGACCTGGTGGGATTGAAGGACCGCGGACGCGATCGGGTTCGCACCTTTTCGAAGGGCATGCAACAACGCCTGGGATTGGGCGTGGCCCTCCTCGGGACGCCGGAGCTGGTGTTTCTGGACGAACCTACCTCCGCACTGGACCCGGTCGGACGACACGATGTGCGCGAGATCATCCGCCATCTCAAACGTCGAGGCACGTCCGTCTTCTTGAACTCACACCTATTGAGCGAGGTCGAGCAGGTGTGCGATCGCGTCGCCGTGATCGATCGGGGACGGATGATCGCATCCGGCACAATCGACGAGCTGCGCGGCGGGCAACACGCCATCAGGCTCCGACTGTCTCGACTTTCAACCACGGCGCGCGGCATCCTGGACGAATTCGGCTCGGTGGATATCGAAGAGGAGTGGTATACGGTCCGGGGCATTGACCCGGACCAGGTGCCGGAGTTGGTCTCGGCACTGGTTGCGGCGGGAGCACGTGTGTACGCTGTCGAGCCTCGGCAACAGTCACTGGAAGATCGATTTCTCGAGTTGCTGGGAGGGACTCACGATGGCCATGCTGATCATCGCGCGCCTGACCCTGCGTGAGGCGTCCCGTCGGCGCCTGATTCTGGCGGTGTTCATCCTCACCGCCATTCTCGCGGTATTAACCGGTTGGGCATTTCATCGGTTGCTGCAGTTGAAGTGTAATTCCGCAGGAGGGGTGCCAACGGCCTGTTCCGCCGCCGAATTGCGCATCATCGCAGCCACGCTGCTCATCTTGCTGGCCTTCATGTTCAGCTTCGTGCTGGCGGTAGGTGCGGCCTTCATCGGCGCTCCGACGATCGCGACCGATATCGAGTCGGGCGTTTTACTGGCCGTGCTGCCACGGCCCATTCGCCGCAGCGATGTGGTATTGGGCAAGTGGCTGGGGCTGGCCACGCTCATAACGGCTTACGCCGGGCTCGCCTGCGGCAT
>DAINCT010000470.1:0-3696 GCA_036732245.1 Chloroflexota bacterium
GCTACCTGGGTAGTAACAGATCGAGACCACTTACCTTTGGCTCCTGTCCACCGCCGCCGATTGGCGGTCATCAAGGCAAGTGACCCACTTAGTGTGGGCGCGATCGCGCCAGACTCTCCCGACACAGCCCCTCATTTCTATTGACAAACGTGCAAGCTGTCGTGGCGTTGACCCACGTAGTCGACCTTATGCAGACGCGCATCTGCCAGGTTCGACCACGTCCAATCAATCGTCCGGCTGATCCTGCATGGGGACGGCCTCGATCGGAATGCGGACCGGAATGACGGCGCTCACGCTGCGACAGATGAACCGCTGGACGCTCGCCCGCCAGATGCTGCTGGAGCGTACCGAGCTGGATCCGGTGACTGCGATCGAGCGACTCGCGGGCATGCAGGCGCAGCACTCGCCGTCACCATATATCGGTCTCTGGTCGCGGCTGCACACGTTCCAGCGCGACGAATTGCAGATCGCACTGGTGACTGATGCGGTGTACAAGGCAACCCTCATGCGCGGGACGCTCCACCTGGTGTCCGCCCGCGACTACGATCGTTACCGCGTCGCCACGCACAGTAAGAGCCATGTCTACAGCAAAACGGTGGGCATTCTGGAGGAACTCGGCGTCGACGTCGCCGTCATTCGGGCCGAGATACTGGCCGCGGTCGCCGCTCAGCGCTTACGGCGACGGGAGATCGAGCAACTAATACGACATCGCATTCCACCCCATCTCCCGGATTACGCCGGCTGGAGCACGGTCGCGCTCTCCGGTGAGTTGATCAATGTGGCGGAGGACGCGCACTTTGGTTACTTCGGCGGTGGGCGGTACCGGCCGTCTCCGCCCAGAGCATCCGAGCGTGCCGATGCAACTCGTCATCTGGCCAGAACGTACTTCGCCGCATTTGGGCCTGCCACGCGGGCCGATCTCTCCCAGTGGAGTGGCGAGCCGGTGGGTGCATTTGCGGAGGCCCTCGGCTCGCTCGAACTGGTGAGTTTCCGGGCGGAGGATGGGCGAACTCTCCTCGACTTGCCGGATTCACCCCGTCCCGACGCCGATACTCCTGCTCCGGTGCGCTTTTTGCCGAAGTGGGACAACCTGCTTCTGGCGTACGAGCGGCGCGAGCGTGTCTTGCCGGAACCGTATCGCCGGATCGTCATCCGCAAGAACGGAGACGTGCTGCCCACCGTCCTGGTGGATGGCGTGGTGGCCGGCACCTGGGAAGCCCCGCTACGAGGACGAGCACTCCTTACCCTCACGCCCCTCGAGTCGATTGCCGCGCCCGACCGTGCCGAGATCGAGGAAGAGGGGGAGCGTTTACTCGCCTGGTTGCGTCCCGATACCGACCGGCGCGAGCTGCGCTGGATGCCGGAGTAGCGGAGATACATCATCCTTCGTAGGGGTCGACCCCCGCGCCGACCCTCGTATCCCAATGGCAAACATCCTATCGCGGCTCATCGTCCCGGCATAGCAGCGATTCCTGCAGCAACCGCGTCAACTTCCGTTCGTACTTTTCGGGCGGCCAATTCCGGTCCACGACCAGCATCCGAAACATCTCGGCCGACCCCAGAGCCCACAGGAGATCCGTCGCTTCACCCGCCTCCATGCCCGGACAGAGCGCTCCCTTGTGCTGGAGAGATTCCGCCACGGCGCGCATGTCACCCAGTCGTCGGACGCCAAGTTCCTTCCGCAACGCCGCGAGTTCGGGATCGGCGGTGGCTGCACCACGCACGATTTCGAAGATGTCGGTGGTCTGCTCGTGAATGCGCCGCACATTGGCGGCGTGCAGGGCAAGCTGACGCGCGGGATCCGGTTCATTCAGCATCTCCTGCCACTTCGGTCGCGCGGCCAGAGGCTGCGGCGCCGCATCACCACGCACCGTGCGCTGAATCAACGCCTGTAACAGCGCGGGCTTGGTGCGAAAGACGGCGGTGACCGTCGGCGTCGAGACTCCGGCTTCAGCGGCGATGGCCGGCAGTGTGGTGGCCGCATAGCCGCGCTCCATGAAGAGGCGGTGGGCGGCGTCGAGCAGCCGCCGGCGTGTGGCCTCTGCTCCCTCCCGGCGGCGTGGAGAGTGATAGCGACGTGTGCTTCCCGGCTCGTCCATCCTCAATTTTACTATTGACTCATATTCAATATATGATTATTATAACGAATAAGACCGTTTCCGGACAATTCCTATCACAGCAGGAGATCGATATGAGTGCGGCTCTCGACCCATTGACCTGTATCACGAAGTTGCAGCAAGCAATGAACGACCACGACCTTGACGCCATGACCGACTGCTTCCACCCCGATTATCAAAGCACCTTTCCGGCACACCCGGAACGAGCATTCCAGGGGCATGAGTCTATGCGAGCCAACTGGTCCGGCATTTTCGCTGGTATACCCGATCTCCACACTACCCTTCTGCGGTCCGCCGTCGACGGTGAGACCGTGTGGTCTGAATGGGAGTGGCAGGGCCGTCAGCGCGACGGGGCGCAGTTTGCGATGGCCGGCGTCACCGTGCAGGGCGTGGTCGGCGGTCGGATCGCCTGGGCGCGTCTCTATATGGAGCCGGTGCAGCGCGGCGGTGAGACGGCGCGCCAGGCCGTCGAGCAGGCAGTCCGATGATCCTGCTGGCCGGCGGAACCGGAACCCTGGGAACACGGCTGCTTCCCCTGCTCACGGCGCGGGGCCTCGACGTTCGAATTCTCACACGGGACGCGCAGCGGGCCGGACACCTGCGAGCCGAGTCAGTCCAGGTAGTCGAGGGCGATGTCGTCGACGGGGTCGGCCTCGCAACGGCGACCGAGGGCGTGCAGACCGTGATTTCCGCGGTCCATGGCTTCGACGGCTCCGGGCGGTACAACCCTCAGACCGTGGATCGCAGCGGAAACGGCAAGCTGATCGAAGCGGCCAAACAGGCCGGAGTGAACCATTTTATTCTCGTGTCAATCCATGGGGCGGGGCCCAATCATCCGATCGAGTTGTTTCGCATGAAGTACGAGGCGGAACAGCAGCTCCGCTCGTCGGGTCTGACCTGGACGATCATCCGACCGGCCGCCTATATGGAGACCTGGACTCGACTCCTCGGCGAACCGTTGATCAAAACCGGCAAGACCATGATCTTCGGACCAGGCACACGGCCGATCAATTTCGTTTCGGCCGATGACGTCGCCCGCTTTATCGAGCTCGCCGTGGTCGACCCGTCCCTGCGCGGCGCAGCGATCGAGGTTGGTGGACCGGAAAATCTGAATTTCAATCGATTGGTGGAGATTTTTGAAGCGGTGACGGGAGCGAGCGGCACGAAAAAACATCTGCCGTTACCGGTCATGCGAGCGACGTCCATCCTGGCGCGCCCCTTCAACCCTGTACTGGCTCGTCATGCCCGCGCGGGCGTGATCATGAATACGCGAGACAGTTCGATGGACGTGTCCTCGACCACCCGGCAGTATCCGTCGATCGAGCTGACCAGCTTTGCAGACGTGCTAAGGCGAGAGTACGGTCATCAAAATCGCGGGCTGGCTGGCGCACCGGCCGTAGCATAAACGTCATTAACACACGCGCAACCCGTCGTAGCTCGGCGCACTCTAGCAAATAATTCCCCGTGACCGCTGCCGACGCGCAACCCGTTGTAGCGTCGACCCTCGTGGTCGACCCGTGCTGGCCTCCGCACCCGCTCATCCGACCACCGACGAGCGCGCTTTGCATGCGGCGTGGCG
>DAINCT010000471.1:0-3685 GCA_036732245.1 Chloroflexota bacterium
GTGGACGCGGATCACCCTGCTCTCCCTTTCCTTATCTAGGCGGATAGCGCCTCAACCGCTGCACCCTGTGGCTCGCGGGCACTTGCCTTCCTCCAGCCTTCCTGTCGAAAGACCTGGGTCAACGCTTGCACCTGCGCATCCTTGGCAGACAAGGACGAGATCAGCACAATCGTGGTTTCGCCGGTCAACTCATTGAGGACAGTTACGCTGTACTCTTCCATGGTTTCTCCTGTATTCCGATTTACTGTCAAGTCGACCGAATCCGGTAGGCGCGTGCACGAAGTGTGCCACTGCGAAGCCTAAAAGTTATGAATTCAGTGTATTGACATGAAACCATGAAAAGATCACTCTAACCAGGGTCCATAGCCTGTATTTCCGAGAACTTTCGACCCTCTCACCTCTCTGCGGTTTCGATCTCTCCAGATGGCTGCGAGCGTGATCGCACGATCCGTACAATAGAGATCACTCATGCGACAGCAAGGCACTTCATCCCATCACCCCTCGGTTTCACGAGCCTCGTGACTACAGTTCTCATCACCGGAGCCACCGGTTTCTCGGGGAGCGCGCTGGTCGAGCAGTATGCGGCGTCCGGCGCTGAGGTGCACGGCGTGTATCGCGATCCCGCCGACGATCGGTCATGGTTGCCGGATGACGTCGTATTCCATGCCGTCGATTTGAACGATGGTCTGGCGGTGTTGGATTTGGTAGAGGCGGTTATGCCGGACGTGGTGCACCATCTGGCGGCACAGAGTTCGGCAGCGGTCTCGTTGCAGGACCCGATGGGTACCCTGAACGCCAATACCCTGATGCAGTACAACGTGCTGGAAGCTGTGCGGCGCGCAACACCCAGTGCTCGCGTCATCGTGGTCGGAAGTTGTGACGAATATGGCGACGTCGCGCCGGATGATAACCCAATCGTGGAGACCCAGGAGCTTCGCCCCGTCACGCCCTACGCCTTGAGCAAAGTCGTTCAGGACCTGATGGGACAGCAGTACGCCATCGCGCACCATCTCCAGGTGGTACGGGTGCGGCCCTTCCTGCAGTTAGGCCCCCGCCGCTCCGATCGCTTTGCCGCCGGGAGCTTTGCGCGGCAGATCGCGGAGATCGAGCTTGGCACCCGTGAGCCGATCATTCGCGTGGGCAATATCGATCTGCAACGTGACTTCTGCGATGTGCGGGATGTAGCGCGGGCCCTGGCACTAGCGGCCGAGGCAGGGGTGCCACGCTCGGTGTACAACATCGCCTCGGGAACGGCACATACGCTGCGGGACTTGCTCACGCTCATGCTGGACTGTGCCGGGGTTGAGGCCACGATCGAGCAGGATGAGACCCGGTTGCGCTCCGGGGAGCCGCTCGTGCTGATCGGCGACGCCTCCCGGCTCCGAGCGGCGACGGGCTGGACGACCCAGATATCATTTGACCAATCGGCCGCCGACACACTCAGCTACTGGCAGGTTCAGGTGCGGCGAACTCTGCTCCAGGAGGGAAAGGCATGACGAAAACGGCGTTGATCACCGGCATTACCGGACAGGATGGCTCATATCTGGCGGAGTTATTGCTCGACCAGGGATACCGAGTGGTTGGGATGCTCCGCCGGTTGTCACTGGAGAACTACGGGCGGATCGAGCATCTGGGCGATCGGATCGAACTGGCGCAGGCCGATCTCCTGGATCAGGTTTCACTTTCCAACATTCTGCGGGAGTACGAGCCGGACGAGGTCTATAACCTGGCCGCTATGAGTTTCGTGCCCACCAGTTGGAACCAGCCGGTGCTCACGGGTGAGTTCACCGCGCTTGGTGTGACGCGCGTGCTTGATGCCGTGCGATCGGTGGATCGGTCGATGCGCCTCTATCAGGCGAGCAGCAGTGAGATGTTTGGGAAGGTGCGGGAGACGCCGCAGAACGAGGACACGCCGTTTTATCCCCGCTCGCCTTATGGCGTGGCCAAGGTTTATGGGCATTACATCACGGTGAACTACCGCGAGTCGTACGACATGTATGCCGTAAGCGGGATTCTCTTTAACCACGAGTCGCCACGGCGGGGTCTGGAGTTCTTTCCGCGTAAGGTGAGCGATGGGGTGGCGCGTATCGCGCTGGGCCTGGCCGATCATATCGCGCTGGGCAATCTGGAGGCACGGCGCGACTGGGGCTTCGCGGGGGATTACGTGCGGGCCATGTGGCTGATGCTGCAACGTGATGAGCCGACCGATTACGTGATCGGCATGGGGGAGACGCACTCCTGCCAGGAATTGGTGGAACTGGCGTTCACGCACGTTGGATTGGATCCGGAACGCCACATCAGGATCGATCCCCGCCTCTTCCGTCCGGCTGACGTGGACCTATTGGTCAGTGATCCCAGTAAGGCAAAGGCCGAGTTGGATTGGGAGCCGGCGGTTTCGTTCAAACAACTGATCTGCATGATGGTCGATGCCGACATGGAACGGCTCAAGACCTCGATTCGGCGCGGGGAGTTGGAGTCCGTGCACTAGAGTCTGATCGACCGCGCATACACAACTCTCCTGACCGGGCTCGGCATGTGCATGTGGTAGTTTATGTGCATGTTGGACCATCGTTTGCAGATATTGCTGGACGAGAAGCGATACAAGAAAGTTGCCGATCTGGCGCGTGCTCGAAGCGTCTCGGTTGCAGCGGTGATTCGCGACGCAATCGATACGCTTCCTGACAGTGGTAGAAGGCGGGACGCAGCCATTGCAGGCATTCTCGCGGCAGAGCCGATATCGGTACCCGAGGATCCCAGCGAATTACGTGCTGAATTGGATGACGCTCACCGGGCGGCACGTTATGCCATCCAGGCTCATACCACACTGAGACTCACGATGGATGGCAGCCGTGCATTCGTGGCGGCGCTGAAAAATCCGCCTGCGCCGAATGAGAATTTGCGTGCCCTCGTCCGTGAGTTTGGAGCCGAAGTCGAGTCGTAAGTGGAGGATGGTGGGTTTCGGTACGAGCCGTGAGGAGGCCACCATCTGCCGCTCTCTCTCGCAAACGGTCCACCGTTCCCACGGATGCACGTGCAATTCGCCGTGGGGAATGCCCGCTGTGTGGTTGGGTCTGCCGCACCCCACGAAGCCAGGGCTGATCGCCACACCGGGCGATCACTACGACGGTGTCCTGGGATCGGGCACCTGGCATCGGGCAGCGTCATTTCCTTTGTTTGTCGCAGCACGCAACCACTATAAAGAACGATGATTGAGACCCGGCTGGAGGGACGGACCGCGCTGGTCACGGGGGCGAGCCGCGGGATCGGGCGCGCCACGGCGGATGCGTTGGCGCGAGTCGGGGCTCGTGTTGTCGTGACCGCGCGGGACCAGGCACAACTTGATGCCGTGGCGGCGGAGATCGGGCATGGCGCGCGCGGTATCGCCGCGGATGTGTCGCAGCCGGGTGAGGTCGATGCCCTATTCGAGGCAGCCGGGCCGGTCGATATTCTCATCAACTGCGCCGGCATGATCCAGCCCATCGCTCCGGTGGCCGTCGCTGAGCGGGGATTATGGTGGCGGAATCTCGAGGTCAACTTGTACGGGCCGTTCTTGACATGCCAGGCCGCCCTCCCGCACATGGTGGAGACCGGCTGGGGCCGGATCATCAATGTGTCGGCGGGGGTCGCCTCAGGTCGCATGGCGTCGTGGAGCGCCTACTCCGCCGCGAAGGCGGGGCTCGAAACC
>DAINCT010000472.1:0-3676 GCA_036732245.1 Chloroflexota bacterium
AGCAGCGTGGAGGCGCTGGTCGGCATCCCCAGCCGGACGGCCAGGCGCGCCCCCTGCTCCGCGCCCAGCACGAGTCCGATCTGCTGCAGCGCCGCAGCGAATCGCACGCTGCGTCGGGCATGCGGAGCAGCTACTTCGGGCAGGCGCTCGCGGAAGGTACGGCGCGGGCAGGAGGGGGTGCGACAGAAGAAGCGGCGGCCGTGCACGCGCACGGTGACGCTCAGCCCCGCGCATGGGAGATCGGCAAGGGTACGCGAGAAACGACTATGCAGACGCCGCGCTCGTCGGTCACACACCGGACAACGCGCCCAGGTGCGAGTGACGGCAATGACGACGGTCAGTCCGTGCACATCGGTGACGACCTCGTCGACGCGAAGACCGCGCGCGGACGCAAAAAGGAACTTGGCAAGCATGAAGGATTTCCTGATCGATTGGGGGGGGCGCACAGCTGCGCCACTTCAGTGTACGGCCCGGCGGCGTTCACCGAAAGTGACGGAGAGCCCCCATGTCGTGGCGAGGTGTGTCCCAACACGGGCCAAGCGGCGTCCGACCACCGGTTGCGCTCTATCGCCGGCGTTTCTCGATATGCTGAGAGATCCATGGATGTGTTTGATTACTGATCGTGGTGATAGCGTCGCCGATATGCTCGCTGCTCCGGCGAACCAACGCACAATAGCAAGTGTACAGTGAGAGCGCACATGAGCGGGAAGGGCCGCAAGAGGAACGTTGCGCCAGGCATCCCGACGAGTAATCAGATCAAGGGACGCGTCGTCGAGCAGCTCGTGGCCGCCATGCACGATGCCCCCGGAGTGACGGTCGAGAAGAACGTGCTTCTCGCCCCGCAACACCGCGCCGGAAAGAAGCGGGAATTCGATGTGCTGCTCACCGCGAACGTCGCCGGCTACCCGCACCGGATCGCCATCGAATGCAAGAATGAAGGCGGTCCCATCGGCGTTGAAAAGATCGACGCCTTCGTCGGCAAGCTGAAGGACGTGGGGATCCGCCAGGGCGTGTACGTGTCCGCGACAGGATACACGCGCGGCGCTGCGGAACGGGCGATGGCCGAAGGTATCCGACCGTTGATCCTGACAGGCCTCACCGCCGACGGCTTGGCTCACGAGATGGAAGAGGCGCTGCAATCGGTTGTCCATCTTCTCCTCGTCGTGAAGAATGTGACCGTGACCACAGAGACGTATTCGATCCAGCAGCCCCACGAACTGCTCTTCTACTACGATCGTGACGGCAATGTCTGCGGGTCGATCTACGACCTGCTGTATATCGCATGGCGACGTGGCAGGCCGCCCTCAACCATCGGTTCCTACTCCTACGCCGTCACGATCCCGGCAGATTGGCATCTGGTCGTTGACGGGCAGACGAAAGAACCTTCGGCCACAACAGTGCAAGTCGACGTCCTCGGTCTGGTGGTTTCGATCAAAGGAACAGCCCACACGCACCAACTCGTCAATGCCCTGAGTCATAGTGTCGAACGCGTCCATCTGGGCGCGTCGTTCGCTGCGGCGAGCGCGCGGTGGCCCGTGATCATCGTACAGACGGAAGCGGAGCTGGCGCGTGTTCTCGAGACGAAAACGGCGGTGCGCGTCACCTTCGGTCGTCTTCGCATGCCGCGAATCCTGTACAATGGTCGCTTCTGGCCGATCAGTGCCCGCGCGATCGACGCCATGGAAGAACTGGATAGCAAAGGGGAGGTTCCGCAGACCGGGGAAGCTGTCGCGGCGCTGATGCGATCCCTCGAAGGTGCCGATCTGCATTCCGCCTGGGAGCCGCTGTGGTCGCAGCACCACACGATGATCGACCGTGCGACGGGCGTCCTCCAAAGGACGGAGTTCTTGACCGAGCAAGATCCACCGAATCGCCAAGGCGAGGATCCGCCGAGTCCGTAGCCGCGTCGTCCCTCAACCGCCAGTCGCCTCCGCTCGTCACCGATGCGGTCCGCGAAGCGATCCCTGGCTTGCGTTGTGCCCTTTGGTGCGGTGACGCCAGTGCCGGAGGGAGCCTGGCGTTTGGTCAGAGTAGCGGTATCGGTAAGCGGTCGGCGGTCGGCATTGGAACAAGGGAAAGAAATCACTGGTGAACTTCAGCGCCAACGATCTCAAGGAGCTTGCCCAATTCGCCGACAGCGAAACCATGAAAGAGGTTCAACTGCCTCAGCCACGCGAGGGCAATGAATTCCCTATCGTCACAAGATTGATCACGAATGTCTTCTCTTCCTTCAAGCAGCAGGGATTACTGTTGCTGCCGGAACTGCGGACGCACAGCGAGACGATCGCCGTCTTTTCGGACTATGGTGGCG
Organism: Chloroflexota bacterium; assembly: GCA_036732245.1. Classification (GTDB taxonomy): domain Bacteria; phylum Chloroflexota; class UBA5177; order UBA5177; family UBA5177; genus JANWJD01. The sequence continues at coordinate 2,312 of DAINCT010000472.1, forward strand.
AAGCGCCGGACAGTCTCTACAACACCTATTCCTTTCTCGTGTGTGGCTATAACCAACTGTCGTTTTTCCTGAATTTGATGCGTAAGCTGAGAGAGGTGAATTTTCCGGCGAATCAACGCGACAAGGAATATGCGTTCAAGGACCGTGGCTTCGGGCCGATAGAACGTTCGTTGAAAGACTATCTCCGGACTCTGGACGCCGTACCCGGCCTATTATTCACACTGGTTGTCAGCAAGAAGGTCCACGGTCTCCTCACCGTGACAGACTCGACCGACGCGCCTGGAGCGACGGCTATCCTCGATCAAGCCGGATTCGGGGTATGGAAGCCACCGATCGCCCGGAAGGTTCTCCTCATCTGCCACGTCATCGCCTATCTCGTCGCGCTCCTCTCGCGCGACCAACAGAAGATCTTGTGGATGAGCCATGGCGACGCAATCACCGCCGGAGCCAAACATCAGCAAGCAATCAACATCCTCGGTTCGATCCTCCCCCACTACACGACCAACACGTTCGCCCGGATTGGCGGAGCCGCGCCGTTCCCGAAGCCAGAGACGGACTTTCGTGATCTCCTGAGCGCCGCCGACCTTGCGGCGGGCGCCTTCGAGCACTATTTCACGCGGCTCGCCCGGTCGAATCCGGAGGAACTCACCGTCGATCACCGATCCGACTGGATCATGCAGTGGCTTGCGTATCACGGGCTGCTCCTAAACAAGCATGCGATAATGATCACCCCAGGAGACCATGGGCTGGTGCACGGCGGCTATATCACGCTTAATCTCGTCCAGCCGCTGTCCAATACTCTAACCATCGCACTCAAGCGCTAAGACGGGAATGGGCCACCGCGCAGCGGCTGCCAGCGCTTGCCCTGGGGTGGATTCAATGCAACAGAACGACGATTCGCCGCCGAATACTACAGAAGACGCGCATCGACTCCTGGCTGCTAACTCTTTGTGGATGTGGTCGTCATCGCTAGTTTCCTCCCGGATTTGTCCCACGTGTCGTCGCATCTCGCCTTCGCCGTGCGTTGCTGATCTTGGTCAATCTAACCTTTGGAGCCAAATGTTGCATTGGCAGATGGATACCCGGTTGCTGTGAAGACACTGTGAGTCTGGGATTTAAGACATGGTTCAAACCGACTTTACAGTTCAGCCGCCTTCCCCTCTGGCAGACGGCCGCAAACTGTCATGTCGGGCCACGCCTGGCTTGAACCATGTCTTAAAGCTGGTGGCCCCCCCCGCGCGAACGGTCCACGCGCCCCTGCGCGTCGTACCAACCTGGCCGGTACGTGCCGTGATTGCACCGGCGCATCGTCGTGGCCCTCTCCCGCGAGCGGGAGAGGGATGCCAACGGCAGGGTGAGGGTCCG
>DAINCT010000473.1:0-3675 GCA_036732245.1 Chloroflexota bacterium
CGTGGGGATGTACCTGTCGAAGGGGCTGTCCCAGGAGACAGCATCGAGGGTCGCCAGGGAGCTCACAGAGACGGACGCACTGCGCGCACACCTCGACATCGAACTTGGCATCGACCCCGACGAGATCGTGAGCCCGTGGCATGCCGCCTTCGCCTCGGCAGTCTCCTTCCTCCTTGGCTCGATCCTCCCGATGCTCTCGATCCTCCTGGCCCCCGCAGAAATCCGTGTCCCACTCACGTTCGCATCAGTCCTTTGCGCACTCGCCCTCACCGGATGGGTCGGCGCGTGGATCGGCGGCGGCTCGGGACTCAGAGCCTCCACGCGGGTGGTCGCAGGAGGCGCCCTCGCACTCGCCGCGACGTTCGGCATCGGAAGCCTCTTGGGCGCTGGTCTTGCATGACATCCCAATTTCCGTGACTTTGATTCTGCTCAGAGATCCTGCAGTGCCTGGGACAAAAGCTGAGACACGAACGGAACTCTAGGATGACCGGTTCGATGAGAAAACTGACCACCAAGATGGCCGGACACAGCCTCGTGATTCAACGGATGAGATACACGCAAAGCTCTGATGGGGAAACCATTGTCCGATCCCTCACCCACCACCAGGCTCCTTTCCCCGGATCTTGACCCGACGTCGCCCGGATACGAGACTGCGCTAAAGAATGCCAGTGCAGTGGTCTGAGTTCTAAATCCTTGGAGTTGCTTTTGCAATGATCCGGTCGGGGGTCCTGGTCCGGGAAACGGTGGCGTCGGTCGTTCCCGTCATCGATGAAGGCCTGATCCCAAGAAGAAATCTTCGGCCCCGTCGCAGCGATCTACACCTTCGACACCGAAGAAGAAGCTCTCACCGAAGCCAACGCCACCCCCTACGGCCTGGCCTCCTACGTCTTCACCCAGGACCTCGCACGGGCACTGCGCGTCGCCGACGCGATCGACGCCGGCATGACCGGCATCAACCGCGGACTCATCAGCAACCCCGCCGCCCCCTTCGGCGGCACCAAACAATCAGGCCTCGGCCGCGAAGGAGGCACCGAAGGCCTCGAGGCCTACCAAGAAACCAAATACACCGGCATCCAACTCTGACCCCGGCCTCATGAGCCATACGGAAGAGCAAACTATGGACAAATACCTCAAGTGGAAGCGCCTCATTGGGCTGCCCGTCGAAATACGCCATGCCGGCCACACGGTCGCCAGCGGAACCGTCGATGACGCCATGGCTGACTCTTCCATCCTGTGGCTGGCACCAAGCGGACCCCAGCACCGGACGATGTACGAAAGGTCGCTCAAGTATGAGGCATGGGTGGATCTGGACATCCTTCCGAAAAGACGAACCAGCCCCGACAGCAAAAACAGCAGCGGCGTGCAGTGAGAGGGCTTCAAAAAATTCCTGGGGCCCAGTGCCTAGCATTAGACCCGCCTCTCCCCCGTCCCGCATCCCCAACGGGATGCGAACGGACACTCGCGGCGTTCAGACCCGAACTCATGCCGCATCTTCTGCCGGGCCACTTCCGCGCCCGGATTCGGCAACCAAACGGTAGCTCCAACGGACGATGGCCGGGAGCGCCACTAAGCACTGGAGTGAGATGTCAGATCCCATCCATGGAAATGCCCAATATCCCCCGAAAAGTGAGGACGTCAAGAACAGGATGCCAGGAGTCCCTGACTGTATCGACGAGGCAATTCTTCGTGAGCTGGAGGCGGATTCGCGCCTCACTGCTGATGCCGTCGCCGTCCGGATCGGAGTCAGCCCGGGAGAGTGCGCAGCTCGTATCGCGGAATTGGAGAGAGCCTGCCATATAAGGGGCTACACACTGGTGCGGAGCTATCCCGATCCAGCACTCCGTCCTATCTCGGCCGTCATCAGGGTGGTTCAGGACCGCTCGCGGACAGGGGCCGATCTCTTGCGATCTCTGGACTTCATCCCAGAAATCGTTACCGCCGAGATCTCTGACGAGGACCGTTCCCTGCTCCTGAGACTCCAGACCAAAGAGCCCGCCCGCATCGAGTCGATCGCCAACGCGCTGCGAATTCAATCCGCCGTTGAGGCGGTGCACGTGACCCCAACAACACTTGTTCTTTCCAACCGCGGGCAATGAACCGAGAAGGCTATGGCATCTAAGACTTCTTTCCTCCCCAGGAGCGCTGGCGTTCGGAATTCGGGCAGAAGCAGGATCGAGAAGGACTCCTTGGGGGCCAGCGAGATCCCGGCCGACAATTATTGGGGCATCCACACGCTCCGTGCGCTCCAAAATTTCCCTCTGACCGGAATCCAGATTTCCTCGTACCCGGCGCTGGTAACGGCGCTCGCTCAAATCAAGCATGCAGCCGTGCTGGCGAACTTCGACCTCGGCCTGATCGATGAGGCAAAGAAGAACGCCATGGTGCAGGCCTGCCGAGAGATCGAGCAGGGCGAACTCCTTGACCAGTTTGTCGTCGATGTCATCCAAGGTGGGGCCGGGACGTCGACGAACATGAATGTGAACGAGGTGATCGCCAACCGCGCGCTGGAGCTTCTTGGCCACGACCGGGGCGCTTACTCGGTGATCCACCCCGACCGCGACCTGAACATGGGCCTGTCCACGAGCGATGTCTACCCAACCGCGGTCAAGATCGCCGTCATCCAGACTGCAGATGATCTCCTGTCAGCCATGGAATACCTCCGCGACCGCCTCGCCCGCAAGGCTCTGGAGCTCGGGGACATCGTCGCGACTGGCTGGACCGAGCTCCAGGATGCCGCTCCCCTGACGTTGGGGCAGGAATTCGGCGCGTATGCGGCCATGGTCGACGAGGCTGAAAACAGCATCCGCGAAGGGCTCGTCCATCTCCACGAGGTCAATCTTGGCGGCACCGCGATCGGCGCCGAGATCAACACGCATCCAGCGTACGCATCAGCGGTTCGCGCCCACTTGCAGCAGATCACAGGGTTGCCCCTTGAAGCAGCGGGCAACCTCATGAAGGCGACCCAGGACTGCAGCGCCTTCGTGCTCTTCTCGGGGAGCCTGAAGCGAACTGCAGTTGGGCTCTCGAGGATCTGTAGCAACCTTCAGCTCCTCGCCTCCGGACCCAGAGCAGGGACTGCGGCGATCAATCTGCCACCACGACAGACCGGATCGACCATGATGCCAGGCAAGGCCGACCCCGTCATCCCCGAAGCCGTCAACCAGATCGCCTTCGAGGTCATCGGCAACGACCTGACCATCACGATGGCGGCCGAGGCTGGACAGCTGCAGCTCAGAACCTTCGAGCCCATCATCGCCCAGTCTCTGCTTGCCAGCCTCACCCACCTCACGTCAGCCTGCACCACCCTCGCAGAGCACTGCATCAGCGGGATCACAGCCAACAGGGGTCACCTCCGCTCGGAAAAAGAAGGCGTCGGCGAACAGCATCAGGGTGAACGGCCACGGATTACATTCCGCCATTGAGCTCCGGAATTGCCGGTTCGCGGTCTTCGTCCTGTGAATCAACGAACATACCAAGCCCGAAAACATAGCGGCTTCACTGAACAGTGTTGGTCCACGCCGAATACTCATCCATGAAGCACCAGCTAGAAAGAGAACTACATGACAGCTACATCCTCCACCGTCCTCACGGGCAGCAACCGCGTCAAGCGGGGCATGGCTGAGATGCTCAAGGGCGGCGTCATCATGGACGTCGTCAACGTCGAACAGGCCCGCA
>DAINCT010000474.1:0-3665 GCA_036732245.1 Chloroflexota bacterium
GTTAAGTACGGCCCGGCCACACCGCCGCGCTCAGCCTGCATTTCACGCCGAGCGGCGGTCACCGCATCCCTCCGAAGTGACGGCGCGAGTTCTCTCGGAGGTGCTCCCAACACGGAGTTCAATGACGCTCGCAGCGCAGTTCGGAGGTCTTGAAGTCCTCCGCCTATCGTGCTGTACGGAATGACACGCAGATGTCGTTGGTCGAAGGGCAAATCGTCAATATTACGAGTAAGCAGAATAACGTCTTTCTCCACCGCGTGGGCCAAACCGAGTTCGTAGAAGACGTTGGAGTTGCGCCCGGTAAGATCCGCGACCAGAACGCGAGCCCGAAGGATATTTTCCCAGATGTCGCGCACGATGATTCCGGGATGCGTGATGTCATCAGCGCGGCGAGGTTCAAGATGTGCGTCCCGCGCGGTTGGGCGAATGACGGCCTCCCAAACCTCGTTGAATCCCAAGTCGAAGGGCATAAGGACGAAACAGAGATTTGATTGGAGGTCCGTTCTCACTGATCCGTAGAGTGCGTGTTCCATCTTTGCCCCTTTACGCTTCCGCTAAATTTAATTCCTTCAGCGTGCGGCATAAAATCTATTTTCGTGGCTTTCATCGAGTCCCAGCTATTCCCGAAACATCTGCGAGATGCGTGGAATCACGCTCCTCGAACCGGGAGTTGCCCTGCCTGTGTCACCGATACAGTGCATACCCCGCTACCCCGGCCAGCCCCAGAATCAGGATCAGCGGGACGCGGCGACTCAGCGCCAGGACGAATGCCGCCACGGCGATGACCCACCCCATTGCGTCCACCCCCGTGCTGTGCAAGATCGTCCAGCAAACGGTCAGCAGAATCCCCACCACCGCCAGGGAGACGCCGCGCATCAGTCCCGCGACCCAATGCAGGTGTGCGATGCGCTCGTAGCCCGCCGCGATTGCCAGCACCAGCAGCGGCGGGATCGTCACGGCCAGCAGCGCCAGACCCGCTCCTGGCGGGCCGTAGGTGATGTAGCCCAGACTCACCGTCCACAGCCCGTTCGGTCCCGGGCTGATCTGGCCGATAGCGATGGCTTCGCCGAAGTCTGCGTCGGTGGCCCACTTCGCGCCGATCAAGTCCTGATGCAGGCTGGGAAGGTTGCTGAAGCCACCGGTCGAAAAGAGCGATGCCTTCAGAAACAGCAGAAAGTAGAGCAGCGGATCGATCACGACGACCGCAGATCCCGCGCTGGATCCAGTGGCAAGAGCGGCGGCTCCGTGGTGTGCCGTGACGTAAAGAAGGCCGCCCCGAGCAGGGCTACGACCACAACCACGACGATCACGGATATCTTCAACACGACGATGGTTAACGCGGTGGCGAGTACCAGGAGAAGGCTCACCAGCAGCGAGGTCAGTCCCTCCTTCCAGACAGGCCCGAGCACCGGACGGGCAAAACCCACCGCCACCACCGCCATGATCCCGGCAGTAGCGGGCACCACACCGCGCAGTATGGCGTGCAATGCGGAGCTGTGGCGAAAGGCTTCAAAACCGGCTGTGAGGCAGCACGTCACGATCGCGCTGGGCAGCAGCATTCCCAGCATCGACGCGATGATGCCGCGCGTGCCTCCCAGTTTCCGGCCGATCAAGATCGTGAGGGAAATCAGGTTGATGCCCGGGGTGAACTGGCAGAGATTCCAGAGATGGGCCAGTTCGGCATCACCAATCCAGCCCCGCTCGTCGACGAACGTACGACGGATGAGGAGCTGCGTCGAGGCGCCGCCGCCGAACGATTTCAACCCGATGCCGGCCCAGAGTCGAAGCAACATCCAGGCACCGGGAGCGTCCGCATTCCCTGGCTGGCTACTCACCGACATACGTATAGAAGGTCCGTTCACGCCGCGCCAGGAGGGGGAGGATCCGTCCCTCGACGATCCGTTTGAAGTGTGGTGTCTCGCGATGTGCTTCCAATGCACCCGCGTCCCGGTACCGCTCGTAGAGCAGAAACTCATCCGGATCATCCTCGGAGCGACTGACCTCATAGAGCACGCAATCCGGCTCCCGCTCTTTCACCAGGGCGGCCATCTCTTTCAGCGCCGCCGCCACCTCATCACCCTCACCCGCCCGGACGTAATATCGAGCTACCAGTACAGTCATGCAGCACCTCTTTCATGTGTGTCGCTCTGTCCCGTCATTATCCTGCGACACCACTGCATTGACTGCGGAGCATCTGCATACCGAAGCGCGAGGGTGCGACACTCTCAGTCTTTACATGCAACTCCATTTCAGTGACTTCACGGATGCTTCAGCGCCGAGATAGGCGTAGAATCACTGTCATCGACGTGGCCACGGCGCGGTACGAACGCTTCAGTCGAGTCAATGAAAGCATCAAGATCCCGAGCTGTGCCTTCGATCCGCTTCGAGAAAGTTAGGTGCTATATGAAACGTCTCCTCGTTGTAGTTGCGCTTCTCTCCCTGGTGCTGGCACTCCCGCCCACGTGGGACACCTTCGCAGCTCACGCTTCGGCAGGCGCTCGGGGACACAGGGTCCTACGTGTGATCCCCATGTTCGCGAGAAGTGGCTCAACGGTACGGTCCCACCTCACGCCGCTGATGGCAACACGTCAGGCGGTCTCCGACGGAAGCGTTCAGAGCGGCACTCAACTCCAACTGCCGGCGTCGGCTTTTCCCTCGAACTTAGTTCTCTCCGAGGACCACGAAGAAAGCCCAGCACTCGCTGATGCGTCGGGCTTCAAGAGTTTTCACACCATCTTGTACACCAGTCTGGATATGCTCGGTGGATGGTTTCAGCACTACACCGCGCCAAGCCCCGATGGGCCGTTTGATGTGATGTATCTGGGATCGTATTATCCATCCACCGTCGAGGCTGCCCGTGCATTCGGCGACGCGCATAACAACCCGCTCCTCTCACGCGCCATAACGTGCCACTACGGTGATCAGTGCTTCGAGTTGGGCATCGCCACGAATCTGTATGGTAGCGCCTACCAAGGACTGTTTCTGGTGTTCCGCCGGTCTAATGCCCTGGCGGAATTCACGTGGCTTGTTCCCGCGGCCGAATATATTTCTCAACTTGGCGCCATACTGACGGACGACGATCAGGTATCCAGTGCATTCATCCACGCCACTATAGCGGGAGCCGCGGAGACGCCGACACCGACAAGTACTGCGACCCCGGAGGCGACCTCGACGCGCTTGCCGACGGCCACTCCACCACCAATCGCCACCAGTACCCCAACTGCCACGGCGACTGCGACTGCGACCCCAACGTCTACTCCCACCAGCACGCCAATTCCCCCGTTCGTGACCGTACATCTGGCGCATAAGTCGGTGATGAGTGGGAAGAAGCAGACCATCTCGGTGTTGACTCTGCCAAACTCGGCCGGAACTGTGGGCATAACATTTCCCGATCGGGCAAAGATGCGGCGAACCGGCGTCGCCGACGCCGATGGCCGGTACACGTGGTCGTTCAAGCAGCCGGCAAGACACACCAGAGCGGCGAAGCGCACGGCCCGTGTGCTGGTCACGGTCACTCATGGATCGGATGCTCCGGTGAAGGCTGGCGCGAGGTACACGATCCGCTAAACCCGCGTACCGTCGGAGGGCACGGTCGATGTGCCTCTACCGCTGTGCCCTGCGCGTTTCCACGGAGCAACGGCTCAGTTGCTTCACTGATGTGCTTA
>DAINCT010000475.1:0-3639 GCA_036732245.1 Chloroflexota bacterium
CTCCACCCCCTACCTCAAGCGCATCCTCGCCGACGTCTGGGGAGCCGACCTCACGGTCGTCGAGCGAGAATTCACGCTCGTGGGTGTCAACCCCGCGCTGGACTCCTTCACCGATCTCGCCGCCGAGATGCACGCCGGCGCCTTGCAATCCGCCCGCGAAGCCGGTCGCGCCCTGGGCGTTCTAGCCCTCGCCTGAACCGATCCGCTAAGCCTAACGAAGTGGCGAGACCGGCCCTCGCGTGCCGGCCACAATACTCTTCGATCCGCCCATCTTTCTTTCGCGGACACTCCCCACGAACGCGGATAGAAAGGTGAAGCCGCACCTCAATGGTCAGACGGTCCTGGTATCGACCCTATCCGCGGCAACTTGATTACCAGAGCGTATACCCTCCGTCGATCACCAGCACCGAACCGGTCATGAACCTGGAAGCATCCGACGCCAGATAGATCAGTGAGGGACCTAGCTCAGCCGGCAGTGCAGGTCTCTGCATAGGCGTGTCCTCGATCCAGTAGCGGCGGAACTCCGGCCTATCGACTGGGGCCATGGACGTCTTCACGTAACCGGGCGCCAGTGCATTGACACGTACGTTGTACGGTGCCCACTCGGCCGCGAGCGACTTCGTAAGCTGGTGCACTGCCGCTTTCGACGCGTTATACGCCGGCTGCATCTGTGGCCGATTGACGATCATCGCGGAAATGGAGCCGATATTTATGATCACTCCGGCGCGACGCTCGACCATCTGTTGTCCTACTTCGCGCGCACAGTACCAGAGGCCATGCACGTTCACGTCGAACACCTCGAGCCACTCATCCGTTGGTACTTCGAGTGCTGGACGGTGGTAGCAAACCCCGGCATTATTGACCAGAATGTCGATTGGCCCAAAGCGCTCGGTCACGTCGGTCACCATGCGATTGACCTGTTCCGGCCGGGTGACGTCAAGCTCAACGGCCAGGGCCTGGCCGCCGGCGTCGGAAATCGACCTGGCCATTATCTCGTTCTTCTCGCGGTTACGCGCCGCGATCACCACGCGCGCCCCTGCCTCCGAGAGCGCCTGAGCGAACGCTTCGCCGAGGCCGGCGTTACCGCCGGTGACCACGGCTACTTTGCCGGTCAGATCGAACGCCTGAAGTACCCCCATGATTCCCTCTTCCTGTGTTGCACCGCATGGCGGCTACGAGAACTGCCGGCAGGCGGTGGGGCCACCGTGGAAACATCCACACCTGAACCTAACAGACATAAGAAACCCTGCGGAGATTGACGAGCCGGTAGACCTGAGTGGCCGGAACATCTCGGACTACTATGAAGTACGGCGGATGCGCGCCTGCGACGGCCTACGCAAGCAGCGACTTCGATGAAGAGAGGAAGCAAATGCACTATCGCACCCTCGGCTACACGGGAGCTGTTGTCTCGACATACGCGCTCGGAACGATGACCTTCGGCTCGGAGGCCGATGAGCCGGCCTCGCACGAAATCCTCGACGACTACATCGCGGCCGGCGGCAACTTCATCGATACCGCGGACGTCTATAGCTCGGGCGTCTCGGAGGAGATCATCGGGCGCTGGCTGGTGGATCATCCCACCGAACGTGAGCAAGTCGTGGTCGCCACGAAGGGACGGTTCCCGACTGGTGACGGTCCCAACGACCTCGGCACGTCGCGGCGCCATCTTGGTCGTGCCCTCGATGCCTCACTGCGGCGACTGGGAGTGGAACAGATCGACCTCTATCAGATGCATGCCTGGGATGCGGTGACTCCGCTCGAGGAAACACTGCGTTTCCTGGATGATGCGGTGCGTGACGGGAAGATCGCCTACTATGGCTTCTCGAACTTCCTGGGCTGGCAGTTGACTAAAGCAGTGTACGTGGCGCGCCTCAACAACTTCGCGCCGCCTGCGACCCTCCAGCCCCAGTACAGCCTGCTGGTGCGCGAGATCGAGTCCGAGATCGTGCCGGCCGCACTCGATGCGAAAATCGGCCTGTTGCCATGGTCGCCGCTGGGAGGCGGGTGGCTTACCGGCAAGTACCGGCGAGACGCCGACCCAACCGGCGCCACGCGACTGGGCGAGAATCCTGACCGCGGAATGGAGGCGTGGGAACCACGAAGCAAGCAGGAGCGCACGTGGCGAATCATCGACGCGGTCAAGGATATTGCAAGTGCCAGGGGAGCTAGCCCGGCCCAGGTGTCATTGGCGTGGCTCGAGGCGCAGCCCGCCGTCACGTCAGTAATCCTGGGAGCGCGCACTACCAACCAGCTGGCGGACAACTTGAGTGCCGCATCGATCGAACTGACACCCGAAGAGCTCCGGCGCCTCGACGAAGTAAGCGCACCCCTCGCTTCTGACTACCCGTATGGCAAGCCGGCCGTCGACCAGCGCCACCGCGCCATCGACGTCAATGCATCGAGTTCCTAGTTGAGACTGATGTGTCCTGGTGCTGCGGAAAGTCGGGCGCGGCCACGTCGTACTGCAAGATCCGCGACCTTGAGGTAGATCGCGTCTTGCAGCGCGACCGGGATAGGAATCCCTGCTCCGTGGGTCTTCGCTAACCACGAAGTCAATGCCGGCTCCAGGACGTTCCTCGGGAACATTGCGTCTCCAGGCGCCGGAAAAGGCGAAGACTGTGAACCTGATCGGCCGGCACGTGGTTCATCTGAGTATTCACAACCTCGCGTTCGGGCCGGCTCGAATCAAAGTATCGCTTCACACGCTCATCGTGTGGACGAATAACGATTCATTTCAGCACACGGTCACCAGCGACACAGGAGTCTGGGACTCCGGCAACGTCGATCCGAGTGCCAATTACAACCGATCTTTCAACAAGACGGGAACGTTTAAATACCACTGCACGATTCATCCGTTCATGCTGGGTTCCGTCACGGTTGTGAAATAGGTCGAAAAACTCCTTCTCGGCCGACTCTCAATTCGGCCACTCTTAGCCTTCAATCTGCCTTCGTATCGTGGTAACCGGGTGGTCGCTCGTTGTCCTCCCGACGGGCGACCACCCCCTCCCTCCACATTCACGGTGGAGCAGGACGAGTGTACGAAGACGTACGGCGGCCGGAGGCGCGTTGTCTCAGGTCGCCAACCTGCCGGAATGAGGAGTTCCCAATGATTCGAATGAAGATGGGTCGAAATGCGTTTATGAAAATGACTATCGCCGGAGTCGGAGCGGTTGGATCACTGGTGGCCGGCATCCCAATCATCGGCGTGGTTGCAAGTCCGCTCTTCAATCAGCCGCAGGATGTGTGGAGAGACGCTGGAACTGTCAATGACTTCACGATCGGCGACACCGTGCGGGTGAACATTAAATACAACCAGGGATTGACACAGTCGTGGGCCGGCTCGACCAAATACACGAGTGCCTGGGTCATGCGCCGAGGGCCCGAGGACTTCATAGCTTTCATCAACTATTGCACGCATCTGGGTTGCGGCGTGACCTGGATACCCGGCGCGCACATTTATCTCTGCCCATGTCACGGCAGCGTGTACAACGCGGACGGAACAGTGGCAGGAGGCCCTGCTCCACGTCCCCTTTTCCGCTACGAAGTACGTGTCCGCAAAGGCCGAGTCGAGGTCAGGACGCAACACATGCCATTGGTCAACGTGTAGCTGTTCTGCCTCACTAAATGAATACCTCGCGC
>DAINCT010000476.1:0-3631 GCA_036732245.1 Chloroflexota bacterium
CGCAGCGTAGTTACTAAACCCTGGCATCTACGCTTCTGACATCTCGGATCCCGTTCAGTTCAGTTTCCAGGTGGCTCGCCGCCATCTCGCCTACGCTCATCGTCCCGCTTTGCTAATCACGAGAATCGCCCCGCCCGAACGACCGACCCCGAAAGCAGCACCATCGATCGCCCGGACGAAGCGAATTTCCTTGACCTCTTTGGCGGGAATCGAACGTAGCTCGTTGACTCCGCCGAGTCGTATGCCATTCAGATAGACCTCCCGCTCCGCGGTCGGAGCGAGGTCGGCCTTCGATATCAGGAACATCGGATGCTTTCGCGCGATCGCATCGTAAGCCGTCGTCGCCTGCGACTCGACGATTTCCGATTCGGTCATGACGCCGAGCGCGCTCGATGGTGTGGCTCCCGTGTCGGGGCTCCGTTGTGACGCGCAAGCAGTAATCGCTGCGATGGCGCAGCATATGGCCAGGTGGGTAGGCCTGTGGGCGTGGACTCTCATAATGCCTCCGGGTTCGAACCAGGCGGGGCGGCATCGATTGTCGTTGCCACAATTCCGGCCCTGTCGTAGGTTCGAACTTGAATGCCCATCGTTCCCTGACCGTTGCCCAGCCGTGACTTGGGCAACAGTCCAAGCTTTTGGAACGGGAGACCGTGGTTCCGGGAGGCGCATCACGTCCAAGACACAGTTCCGGACACTGGGCACATTGGATCTGCGCGCTGCCGACGGGCGTGAGCTGCACTCTCTTCTCGCCCAGCCGAAGAGGATTGCGCTCCTCGCCTATCTATGCATCGCCCAGCCGCGCGGTTACCACCGCCGCGACACGCTGCTCGGCTTGTTCTGGCCCGACTCGGATCAGGAGCACGGTCGGACGTCGCTCAGAAAATCCCTCCACATCCTCAGGCGCGCGCTTGGCGAAGACGCAGTCCTCTCGCGTGGGGACGAGGAAGTCGCTGTCGATTTCCAGCGCGTCTCCTGCGATGTCGCCACCTTCGAGGAACTAGTCGGCGGAAATCAGTTCCAGGATGCACTGCAGCTCTATGGTGGTGATCTGCTCACTGGCTTCTTTGTCGATGATGTTCCGGAATTCGAGCAGTGGCTTCATGCGGAGCGAAGCCGGCTAAGATCCGTCGCTGCTCGTGGCGCTTACAGAGGGGCGGAGCAGCTGGAGAAAAGCGGTGATTATCCCGGTGCAGTGAGTCTTGCACGCCGAGCACAGCAACTCGCAAACACCGACGAGCACATGCTGCGCAAGCTGATCGCGCTGCAATTCAAAGCGGGAGACCGCGCCGCGGCGGTCGACACTTACGAGGCATTCGCACGTGCTCTCGCCGCCGAATACCAAACGGAGCCAGCGGCCGAGACGCGATCACTGATAAAGCAGATACGCTCGGCGGGGGACGCGCTCGTGCGCGAGACGGCGGTGAGCGGAAGAGGCGACGGCGAACGGGATGGTGATGCGAGTGATTCGCGCCGCGTCTCACTCTCTATTGTCTCTGAAGCGGAGAAAGAAAAAGGAAATAGGCGTCACGAGCGAAGGATGCGGGACGCCATCTTCGCGCTGGCGATTGTGATTTCTGTTACCGCGGTCTGGGGTTGGACACGACTCACACCACCGAAGCAGGTGCTTCGGTATACCTTGGCGATCGACTCGACCGAGGCGATGGTTGAAGCAATCCCGTACTCGGGACGAGTTGCCATATCGCCGGATGGGTCGCGCTTCGCCTACGTCGGCGGTCCGAAGGATCAGGTCTTGATGCGACTACGGAACGAGCTGCATGCCAAGGCGATGCCGGGGACCGAAGGGGCGTTTACGCCGTTCTTTTCGCCCGATGGCAAGAGTGTGGGGTTTCTGAAAGAAAAGAGCGTGTGGATCGCCCCCCTGAACGGCGGACCACCGATCCACGTGTCGGATTCGTTGACCGGTGTCGCCGGAGCCTCGTGGGGATCAGACGGATTCATTTATACCAACGGGTTCGAGAGTGCTCCCCTAGTTCGCGTAGAAGCCAGGCAAGGAGCCGTGCCGAAGTGGTTTACCGCGCTGGACACGGCCAACGGAGAGTTCGGCCACGCATGGCCCGACGTGCTGCCGAACGGAAAGGGCGTTGTGTTCACGGTAACATTCAGCGGAAAGAACACGCCAGACGGCAAGTCCTCGTTCGCCATCGCCGTGGCCGACATACCCTCAGGGAAGCACCGAGTCATCATCGACGACGCGGCATACCCGGTCTATGTAAGCTCCGGAGGCCTTCTCTATGTGACGTCGAACCGGACGTTGATGATGGTGCCTTTCGATCAGAATTCGATGAAAGTCACGGGCGAGCCGACTGCGCTGATCGAAGGCTTGCGGTTAGGATCTTTTGGCGCGACCGACCTTGCCGTCTCGTCAACGGGAACCCTCGTTTACTCGACTGGCGCTCCCGTGGCCGAACAGGACAAACAGCAGCTCGTTTGGTTGACCCGCGATGGGAAGCTCCGCCCCCTCGATCCTGATTGGCAGGGACTGTTCCACGAGCCGGCTCTCTCCCCAGACGGGAAGCAGCTTGCAATCGCGCAGAGTCGCGATGGCGGGGAATGGGATATCTGGGTCAGGCAACTGATAGGAGGGGCCACGGTCCAGCTGACCCACGACCGCTTTTGGAATTCGGGTGCGGAGTGGACTCCGGATGGTCGGTCGGTGACGTTCCACGCAAACGCAGCAACCGGAACCTCCGATCTCTTGACCCAGCCGTCCGACGGAAGTGCCAAACCGGTCCTGTTGTTCCACGGGGGCCGGGCGTTTTTTCCCAAATGGTCTCCCGACGGGAAGTGGTTGACTTTCGCACTGGAAAACGACGATCCCGAGGGAAGTGACATTGTGGGGATTCGGCCGGGGATCGATACGGCCCCAGTGCCTCTGGTGGCATCGAGGAGGAACGACGGAATGCAGGAGGTGTCGCCGGACGGTCATTGGATGGTCTACGGGTCCGACCTGACGGGACGCTTCGAGATATGCGTGGTCCCATTCCCCAATACGAAAGCGGGAAAGTGGCAGATTTCCACGTTGGGAGGAGCTTGGCCGAAATGGTCCGGTCATGGAAACGAGCTGATCTACCGCGAGCTGAGCGGGGATGTCATGGCTGTCGCAATCAGGACGGGTCCGACGTTTGCTTTCGGCAAGCCTAAGCGACTATTTGTAGCGAAACGCTCGGAGTTCCCGCTCAATGGGTACGCCGTTTCACCAGACGGCCAGCGGATCCTGATGATTCGGCGCATCGGGGCGGGCGTTCCGGACAAGTTGATCGTTGTCGAGAACTGGTTCGATGAGCTGAAGAAATCGCGCAAGTAAAATGTCCGCGCCCGAGACGCTGCACCGTCCGGCTCAGCTTACGCACGCGAAGACGCTAAATTATCGAAGACCCTCTTCCTTGAAGTCCATTCATGGCTAAAACATCGGCGCGTTCCAAATCCTCGAGCAAGTCGAAGAAGTGGCGCAAGTCGACGAAAAAGTCGGCAAGAAAGTCAACGAAGAAATCAGCAAGAAAGGCAGCCAGCAGGTCGAGCAAGTCGACCAGACAGCCGAGCCCGCTCGCGCTCCTATTCCCTGATCTTGAATCGGAGCTCGCGACGACCCGACGCATGCTCGAGCGCGTTC
>DAINCT010000477.1:0-3628 GCA_036732245.1 Chloroflexota bacterium
TGTAATCGCGTGTAACTGACAGGCACGCACGAACGTTGTACCGTACGAACTCGTTGCCACCAACCACTGTATCTGCGTCGCGGACGCGAAGGAGAGTGGATTGACGATCAAGACAGCCATCCGATGCGCACTGTTGGCCGCCACGGTCGCGGGCGGGGCCGGAGTGACCGCATGGTCGCTCGGCGTACCTGCGGGGAGAGCCAGCGCGGCCGGGGAAGCTGCCACCCGTCCGTGCCAGAACTTCCAGCTCACCGTTCGGCCCGGCCAGAGTAACGGAGCTATGGGGCACGTCGCGATGATGTACCGCATACACAATATTCTGCCCGGGGCGTGTACCTTGTTTGGCTATCCCGGAGCAGAGCTGCTCGATCGAAACTTTAAATCTCTGCCGACTCTCGTGGTCCGTGGACTGTTGTTTCTTGCCGGGAAGCAGGCACCCTCGACCGTGACCCTGCAAGGAATCCGCGATGCCTACTTCGTCCTGGAGTGGGACCATTTCCCCTCGCCTGGTCAGACCTGTCCGCCGGCTTCGTACCTGCTGATCACACCGCCAAACGATCGGCTACCGGTTGTCACCTATGCATCCCGCGGCGGCAACGCCATCGTGGCGTGTGGCGGCGATCTCACCGTGAGCCCCGTTTCGCAGCTGAAGTGACCGTGCGCACGTGCGCGCTAACCGTCGTAGCGTCGACCCTCGTGGTCGACCCTTGCTCACTGCGTCACCCCCACCCGGGCGATGTTTGATCGCACTTTTCGCTGGGGTGGCGGCTCACTATCTCAGCGGATATCCGCTAGGTCGATGCGGTGTCTGGGGAGACTTCGGCTATGCGTAGATACGTCGAGTGGTGCAGATGCGTCATCCAGTCGTCGAAGGTTTTGAGTGGCGCCTGCTCCACCAATTGCTCTCCCACGCCTTCGCCGGTCAAGGTGCCGTCGTCCTCTTCCGTGATGGCTCCCACCGTGTTTCCCTGTAGATCGCTCAGGTTGCCACGCCTCATGCCATGATCTCCAACGCTGCCGCCGTCGCATCTAAGAATAGCGGCACCTGATTGGCTGGGAACTGCAACCGTACCCTGCTGTCGCCGACGCCACTCTGCACGGTACAGTACATGTGCGTTCCCTCATTGTGGATGCCGACCGTCACGACCGGCTCGCCCTCGATCGTGAGCGGTTGTCCCCGCCGACCGCGCAGCGCATCGTAATACAATTCACGTACATCCTGCGTCAGCGTGCCCAATCCATCCAGGGGAAGGGACAGGGAGCGATCGTTCCACGTCAAAGCCAGGCTATGCTGTCGACCCGTCTGCAGTGCGATGACCACGTGATGGCCCCCTAGCTCCACATCCTGTAGGGGTGTCACACGCACCGCCGGCATTTCCTCGGTAAGCTCGCGACTTCGCTCGTCGCCGGCGAGGTTCTCCGTCCCAGGCAGCGAACCATTCTGTTCGTGGTCATCTCCCGAGAGTACGTCCTCGTTGTCCGAGCCGCCCTCCGCAGATCCGTCTAGAGCCGTCGAAGGTCCGTGCACGACCTCGTAGCGGATCGCTTCAGGGAGAGAATCGTATGCCACCACCGATGGACTGGCGTGATCGCCGCTTTGCAGCACTTCGCGCTCTTCCTCTGAGAGGCGTGCAGCCAGGAATGAACCGGCCTGTAGGAGCATCCGACCGAAGCGCGGAAGATATTCATAGGGCAAACGGAGGTGGCGCACCTCACCGTCTTCGTCGGCGGGAGATCGTTGTTCAAGCGTCAAGGTCTCACCGCCTTCGTCTCCCGACACGATCAGTTGCATAGTGCCGTCGCCGCTGCCGGCAACGGTCGCCGTCGCGCCCACCCCGGCCCTTTCTTCCAGCAGTCGGGCCATGGCAAAAAGCAATGCATCGAGATCGACGATCGTCAGAGGAAGTGCCGTGTCTTCCGGCACCCAGAGACTGTCCACGCGTCGCCATTGACGCAGGACGATGGAGCGCCGGTCATCGTCTTCCGACACGGTACAGGTAATGCGGATGCCCCGTGGATGAAAGGCAATGTGCCCGGGAGCGACGGTAAGCCAGTCGGCTCCCGGCGACGGCCAGCCATACAATGCATGACGCTGCAGCGCGTCCTCCTCGGGCTCGGAGTCATCAGGGGGCTCCTCTTCCATCCAGGGGCTCAGCCGCGCCAGCACATCCTGCAACTGCTCGAGTCGGTCTGCCGCCAGGACCAGTCCATCATCGGCCGCTTTCCAGGTGTCGCGCACCCGTTGCCAGAAGGCAAAGGTGGCGAGGTAGCGCGTACCGAACGGCTCGGTTTCCGCGCGGAGACGTCGCGTGTCATCGTCATCCCACACGATGCGGGCTGCCTCACGCCCACCCTTGCTTGCTTCAAGGAGCTCGGCTATGCCCTGCCGAAATGGTGCAAGATCTGCTACCCGTACCACCAGCGCATTGCGTGATGGTGCGAAGCCTGCGGGTCCTCGCCGCCAGATACGAACGTCGAGTTGGCGTTGACCGTTGTGGAACACCGGCTGGACGTGTATCTCGGTTTGATCGTCCTGCTCGATGACGACCGAGGCTGGAACGCTGGTCTCCATACGTCCCTCACAGTGGCACGGGTCTGGGCGTGGCCCAATCCCTGCTGTACATAAGAGAGTGACGCAGGTTCGGGCAATACAGGGTGGCCCTGTCAATGGCTCTCGAAGCCTGCGTCACCTTTCAGCCTAGCACTCTGTTTGCGCGAAACCTGTTTATATCACGTTCGATATCTCCTCGTACAACCCCTCTTTACTCCGGGCATGGTCGCTCCCGAACGGACTCTCCGTCCCGGTGTGATACAAAGGCACGTCCTGTTCGATCGTGCTGATGAACAGTGTCTTTCCAAATCGGCACCGCGGAGGTACCCATGCTCACACTTGCCTTATCGAGTTGGAGTTTTCATCGCCGTCTCCCGTATTTCGGCAAGGGATCGTGGTCGCCGCCACACGACGGCCCAGAGATCTCCATCCTTTCCTTGCCGGAACTCAGCGTGGAACTCGGAATCACCACGGTGGAGATTTGCCAGGCGCATCTGGCCTCCACCGACCTCGAGTATCTGGCCGACGTGGGGGCTGCGGTTGAAGACGCCGGCTGCCGGGTAGTGAACATGCCGATCGACGTAGGCAATCTCGCCGAGCCGTCAGCCGAGAAGAGAAGCGCGGAGCTCGCTCAAATCCTTCCCTGGATCGACGCGGCAAATGCGCTCGGATCTCCGGCGGTGCGGGTCAACACTGGTCGTTCGGACGGCATGAATGAAGGAGCGGCGCTGCGGATCGTGGCACAGGGTTACGCCCGTCTGGCTGCCTACTGCGCGGAACGCGGTATGACCGTGCTGTTGGAGAATCATGGCGGTCTCTCCTCTACACCGGAGGCCATCATAGAGCTGCTGGCCCTGGTCGATGCGGCGAACTTCCGCCTCTGCCCGGATTTCGGCAACTTCGCGCCGGAGCTGCGCGAAGAGGGGCTGCGAGCCATGCTGCCGCATGCAGCGATGGTGCATGCCAAGATGATGGACTTCGACGAGGCGGGCACACATCCGGCCTTCGACCTGGATCGGTGCCTGAATCTGGTGGTCGAAAGCCGCTATTCGGGGCCTCTTTCCATCGAATTCGAGG
>DAINCT010000478.1:0-3616 GCA_036732245.1 Chloroflexota bacterium
GGCCAGGTCGTCGTGACCGATCCGACCGGCGACCAGGTCGGCGCCCCGAACAATGCAGATTTGGATATTCAGTCGCTCTCGGTGGCGGAGCCCGGTAACACGACGGATATCGTCTTCACCATCCAGGTCGCCGATCTCTCAAGTATCGGTGCGCTCCACCAGTGGCGGGTACTCTGGACCGCCGCCAACGGTACTGCTATGTATGCCGGCATGGATACCAGTGCTACTGGTGCGCCCTCCTTCGTCTACGGCACGGTCGACTCGACGTCCGGAGCCGTGTTGACGACGAATACCGGCTTGCCGGGCAGCGGCTACACGGCGGACGGAGCGATCACGCTCGTGGTGCCGAAGGTGGCCATCGGCAGTCCGGCGCCCAACAGCATACTGGTCAATCTGCGCGCTCGAACGTTCGCGCTTACGGGCGACGGGTCCGCCGCCACCGCAAGCTCCATCGACACAACCGCAGGAACTCCGTACAGCGTGGTCGGAAACGCCTACTGCCAATAAAGTCTCGCGTATATCCTTCGTGCTGTACCGGCCGGTCTGCCGCAGCAGACCGGCCGGTACGTTTTTTCTCCGCACGTCGACCCAGACCGTCACGGGAGGACCAGCGCATGGTCCCCCTTCACGTGTGCTAGCCTAGCGGTAGTTGCATATGGCGGGGCAACAGGGCAAGTCCGATGCGATGTCGGCGCAGTCCACGCTACTGTATGACGGATGAAGGCGAAAGCCCCCTTCGTCGAGCCAGAAAACCTGACCCCTCCGGTGCCCGTACACCTTCGTTGGTAAAGGGGGTCGGCATGGTTCACGCGTCACCATGATCTCTGTTCGTCCGTAAACAGGGATCATTTTCTTTTTTGCGGAGCGCGCGTCTGTTCCCGCTTCGCAGTTAGACGCACGGGGCAAGCATCTCTGTCATTTATTGACCGATGCATGGTCGTAGGGAGCGGCCGGCGTGCCGCTCCGCCCTACGTGCCCTTATTTGTAACTACCCAGATTCGGTCAAGCGACCGCGCTCAGGAGACAACCATGTACCGTCCATTCCTGCTGCTACTGGCTATCCTGTCCGGAGCCTTCGTCTCTCTACCCAATCAAGCGACACAGGTCCATGCGGCGACCGCCAAACCGTTTCAGATAACGGTGGTCGACGATGTGGGTAACCGTATTCACCTCACCCACCGGCCAACCCGTATTATCACGCTCTATGCGGCATACACCGAGATAGTATTCGCGTTGGGTCTGGAAAAGCGCCTGGTCGGTGATGGCAGTCAATATGCCGAGGGCGCGACCGGGATCGTCGACGCCGCCGGGAAACCGCGTAACTTCCGGTATCCCTCCGAGTGGCCCTCGAAATTGGGTCGAGATTATCCGGTGCGATCCTTGCAACTGCCGCACGTAGAGGGTGGGTTTAGCCAAACCCCGTTCAACCTGGAGACCATCACCAGTCTCCATCCGAACCTCATCCTCGCCCCCTACTACCAATCCCAACTCTCCACCTTTCAGAAGATGAAGGAATTGGGATTTACCGTCGTGTTTCTTAATCCGTCCAACGTGCAAGGCATCATGCACGACATAGCATTGGTGGGCAAGCTGACGGATGCCGTGGGTCAGGCTACTACCGTGGTGCACACTATGACGGCCCAGCTTTCGGCCGTCAAAGCCCGGCTGGCTAAAGTGAAGAGTCGTCCGCGCGTGTTCTACGAGCTCGATGCGACCAATCCGACGCAGCCGATCACGGCGGGCCCAAAGACGGTGATCGATCAGGCGATCGGCCTGGCACACGGTAAGAACATCGCAGACAGCGTGACCACCTGCTCGGGCACGGAATGCTACCCTGCATTCAACCTGGAAGCTCTGGTCGCGGCAAACCCCCAAATCATCATCCTGAGCGACGCAGCCTATGGCACGAAACCGGATGATGTGAAAACAAGACCCGGGTGGGACACTATTTCCGCCGTGAAGTCGAGTAAGATCTACGCCTTCAACCCCGACCTTCTCAGCAAATTTGGGCCACGGGTAGTCATCGGCATCCGCGATCTGGCGCGCCTCGTACATCCTGAGGCGTTTCGAGCGTGACGGACGCCGGCGGTCACCACCTGTGCATGGGTCGAGAAGCGTGCATGTCTGACCCTGCGTGACCAGAGCCAACACACATGAAATGAGGTGCGGCACAATAGAAGACATGCAACTCTCCGAGCGCCCCAAAGCTCTATTGTCATGGAGCAGTGGGAAAGACAGTGCCTATGCTCTATCCGTTCTCCGGGAGAACGACGCGATGGACGTGGTGGCGCTGGTCACGACCATTGACCGGCGCACACGTCGGGTACCGGTGCATTTCGTGCGCGAATCGGTACTCGATCTTCAGGCACAGGCCGTCGGCCTTCCACTCTGGAAGATCGAGGTCGACTGGCCCTGCCCGAACGTCATGTACCGGGCCGCGCTGCAGGACATCGCCGACCGGGCGGTACGCGAGGGCATTTCGCACATGGCGTTCGGCGATCTCTTCCTGGCGGATATCCGGACGTACCGAGAAGAGGTCGTGCGCGCTGCCGGATTGGAGCCGATCTTTCCATTGTGGGGACGTAAGACCTCTGACCTGGCTACCAGGATGCTGAGGGCCGGCGTCGAGGCCACGGTTACCTGCGTGGACCGGACCCAGTTGGACTCGTCGTTTGCTGGTGCGGCGTTCGATGCGACGTTCCTTGACCAACTGCCGCAGGGTGTCGATCCTTGCGGTGAGAACGGCGAGTTCCACACCGTTGTGTGCGATGGCCCGGGATTCGTGCGTCCGGTTCCTCTCCGGGTCGGGGACATCGTGGAGGACGGATCGTTCGTGGTCGTGGATGTACAGTCGGCGACCAGCGTGCAAGGAGCTTAGGGGATGCGCATTGTCTCGCTTCTGCCGAGTGCGACCGAGATTCTGTTCGCGGTCGGAGCGGGCGATGATGTGGTCGGAGTCACGCATGAATGCAATTATCCGCTTGCAGCGCGCCGGCTCCCGCAACTCACCTCGAGCGCCATCGATCATGATGGCCAAACTTGCGCGGCGATCGACCGACACATTCGGGCGGCAGTCCACAGCGGCTCGAGCATTTATCGGCTCGACGAGGCCTTGATGGCTCACCTTGCTCCCGATCTGGTGGTGACCCAGGAATTGTGCGAGGTGTGCGCTGTGTCCTACGCCCAGGTCGAGGTGGCGGTGCGACGATTAGCCGGCACAACCCCGGTCCTGTCGCTCGAGCCGAACACACTCGAGGATATCTGCCGCACCATCGAGACGGTGGGCGATGCCGTGGGGAGACGCGAGGGCGCCGCGGATGTGGCGAATGGCCTGCGCGCACGCATCGCGGCCGTAGCAGCGGTGGCGGATCCGGACCCACGCCCGCGGACGGTTTGTATCGAGTGGACCGATCCGATCATGGCAGGCGGTCACTGGGTACCGGAGATGGTACGGTTGGCGGGAGCCGAAGATCCGCTGGGAACTGCCGGCGCACCCTCCGCCTACGTCTCGTGGGAGCAGGTGGTTTCGGTCGACCCGGAGATTCTCGTCCTGATGCCCTGCGGCTATAGTCTCGAGCAGACGCTGGCCGTGGCGCACGACGTTATATCCCGACCG
>DAINCT010000479.1:0-3609 GCA_036732245.1 Chloroflexota bacterium
GTTGGATCCGTATGCCCACGCTGTGTCTTTCACCGTCACGTTCTTGTAATGCTGGTGGAACAGCTTGATGGCTGCCTGGATGGCCCCGTGGCGCAGTGGAGATGCCCAGTGGTGCCAGAACGTGACTTCGCCCTTCACATTCAAGTTCGCTTTGTACGGCAAGGTGGTCCTTGGCAGCTGCTCAGCGTACGACGTAAAAATGAGCGGGCCACTGCTGGCCGCGGCACCCACGAGCATGCCGCCTAATGCCAAGAACTTCCGCCGACTCACCCCTTCTCCTGGGTGGAAGTAGTCGAGTTCGTCTTCCTGATATTCGCCGTACCCCTGTTCCCAAAAGGTCTCGTCAGTCACCTTCTCCTCCTTGTCGCGTGGCGACGTGGGTCGCTTAACGCTAGAGCTATCCTATCAGGAGATTGCGCATTCCGCAACAAGTCAACTGTCTGATCCGGTTTGTCTCTCCCGTCTCACATGTGCCGGTCCAAGCGGCTCCGATGCCGAGATTCCCGTCAGTGCGGGGGAAGTTTTAGCGACTCTGCCCGGAGCGCCTGATGCGCCAGCGGCTCGGCCATGATTCAGAACTAATCGAGCTTTTGGAGGACTGCCGCATAATCGAAGTAACTCGTCACTTTACCGCTACTACCTTCGTCGTATCCGATGGGCGGGTGCTGCTGCATCGACATCCCAAGCAAGGTCTGTGGCTTCCGCCCGGCGGCCACATCGAGCGCGACGAACTGCCTCACGTGGCGGCGGTACGCGAGGTGGAGGAGGAAACCGGCTTCATGGTGCACCTCCACAGCGAAGCACTCGCCGCTAGCCTGACTGAGGAAATGGAGTGCGGGGTCGTGCCGCAACCGGCCTTCATTCTGGTTGAGGACATCAATCCCTTTCATCAGCACATCGACTTCACGTATTACGCACTTGTGCCGTCGCGCGCCCACGCCTCCACCGACGGGACTCCACGGTGGCAAACCAACGGCTTTGATTGGTTTTTGCCCGACTTTCTGGAGGGCTCGGATGTGCCGGAAAACGTACGCGTAGGCGCGCGGCGCGCGGTCCAATACTTCGAGGACGGGACGGAGACCCGCTGATAGAATGACAGGTGAAACAATCGGCGTATAGGTGGCGACTCGTTTATGCCACCGATGATGGGGAACTGCACGAGGACGAATCGCTTTTCGCACTGGGAGCAACGGGATTCGATTCCGTGCCGTTGGGCCGCATGGTCCCTCTTCCCGAGGGTTCGACCATCGCCTTGGTGCCCGGATCGCGGGTGCTTGGTAGGACGAGTGACGGTCGCGTAGTACCCCATCCGGATCCTGCGGCGCGCCCCGTGGCCGCCCTGCTCCCGACCGGTTTCACGCGTCTGCTGACTCCTGCATATGTCAAAGCGCCGGAAGCCGGTCACATGCCGCTTTTCGGTTACACGGCCGTGGCTGGCCTGCACGGTAAGGTATTCGCGGCGGCTCTGCCGCTCGACCCAGGCGGCGCGTGGAACCCGGCGCGGCACAACACGGATGACCTTCCTACCCTGGTTCAGGGACGGATCGCCGCCGCTCCCGAGAATCGGTTGCTGATCCATCACGCGCACTGTGCCACCGAATATGGCTGCTATACGGCGCAAAACCTCTTCTACGGACGTGACGAAATGGCAATCGCGGTTTCCGTGGCCTGTAACGCTACATGTGTCGGCTGTATCTCGGAGCAGTTGGACGACATAACATCGCCGCACGACCGCATCAACTTCACCCCGCGACTCGACGAAATCGTCTCTCTGGCCGTTCCACATCTGGAGCGTGCTGCGAATCCCATCGTCAGCTTCGGCCAGGGATGCGAGGGCGAACCGCTGTTGCGGGCGCGGCTCATCGGGCGCGTAATCGAAAGCATTCGGCGCGAGACATCGCGCGGCCAGATCCACATCAACACCAATGGCAGCAACCCGGAGGCCCTGCAACACCTTATCGATGCCGGCCTGGATTCTGTGCGCGTCAGCATGTTCTCGGCGATCGAGCGGAATCACGTGGCCTACTACGGCCCCAGAAATTACGATCTCACCGACATGGAAGAGAGCATTCGACTGGCGCGCCGCCAGGGACTCCATACTTCCATCAATCTTCTGACGTATCCGGGATTTACCGACTGCCCGTCGGAGGCGGACGAATTGATCGCCTTCTTTCGACGCAGTGAAGTCCAGATGGTTCAGATTCGCACCTTGAACATGGATCGGGAGCTGCTGCATGAAAAGGTGGGCTTTCCGGCTGAGAGCGGCGTCGGTATTCAGGAAGCGATGGAACGATTTAAGACCGAGACCCCACATCTGGCACTCGCCAGTCACACGCCTTTCGTAGGGAGAGTTCATGCATACGTTTCTTGATGAAGCCCGCGTATTCGTCCAGTCGGGGGACGGCGGCAAGGGCGCGATGCACTTCCGGCGCGAGAAATATGTGCCGCTGGGCGGACCCGACGGCGGAGACGGCGGTCAGGGCGGGAGCATCATCTTTCAGGCCGACCGCGGTCTGAACACGCTATTCGCCTTTAGGCGAAATCGACGGTTCGTGGCGCAAAGCGGCGACACGGGCGGCCCGAGTCGCATGCACGGCCGCAATGGTGAAGACACGGTGGTCAAAGTGCCCGTCGGCACCGTCCTGATGGATGGCGATACCGGTGAACTTTTGGGAGATCTGACGCGCGACGGCCAAACCCTGCAGGTCGCGCGCGGGGGGAGAGGCGGCCTGGGAAATGTCCATTTCAAGTCGTCGACCAATCAGGCGCCGCATTTTGCCGAGAAGGGTGAGCCCGGGCAGGAGCGCTGGATCGACCTCGAGCTGAAGGTCATCGCCGATGTCGGCTTCATCGGCTTCCCCAATGCCGGCAAGTCGACCTTGCTGTCCGTCATGAGCGCGGCGCACCCCAAAATCGCTGACTATCCTTTCACGACTCTCTCCCCCAATCTAGGAGTGGTCGACACGGGCGACTTCGATTTTGTGGCGGCGGACATCCCCGGCTTGATCGAGGGCGCACACGAGGGCGTTGGACTGGGACACGAGTTTCTGCGTCACATCGAGCGAACGTTGATCCTCGTTCATGTGGTGGACGGGAGCACCGATGACCCGCTCGAAGCGTTTCGTCAGGTCAATCACGAGCTGAAAGCGCACGACGAAGCACTGATGCAGAAAGCACAGATTGTGGTCGTCAACAAGCTCGACTTGCCGGCTGCGCAAGCCCGTTGGCCCGAACTGCGTTCGGCATTTGTCGATCAGGGCTATGAGGCGCTAGCGGTGTCGGCGATCACGCGTCAGGGTGTCGATGCGCTAGTCTTCCGGCTGGCTCAGTTCCTGGCAGAGGAGCGGCGACTCGCCGGCGTCCCGAATTCTACGCAGGCGGAAACAGACTCGGAAGTGGAGACCATTGTCATCAAGCCGCCGGCCAGTCACTTTGAGGTGGAACGCAGGCGGAAGACGTTCCATGTTACTGGCGAGGACGTTGAGCGGCTAGCTGTTATGACCGACACAGCGTCGGATGAGGCCCTCTATCGCCTCCAGCGCCGTCTCAAGCAGATGGGAGTGATCGCCGCCCTCGAACGGGCCGGTGCCCGGGAAGGCAGCAAAGTGC
>DAINCT010000480.1:0-3595 GCA_036732245.1 Chloroflexota bacterium
GAGCGTCTGGTTCTACGACCTTCAGGCGGACGGCTTCAGCCTCGACGACAAGCGCTTGCCGATCGAGGCGAACGATGTTCCTGACTTATTGGCGCTGTGGCCCGAACGCGGCGATGGCCCCAACAGCTTCCAAGTGCGGGTGGATCGCATCCGCGAGAATGGGGTCAATTTGACCCCCGGCAGATACCGCGACGTGCCAAACGACGCCACGGCTCATGAAGATCCCCGAGACATACTCGCCGATGTGTTGCGACTCGAGGAAGAGATCTCCGGGAGGGCGCAACTCCTGCTGAAGGAATTGCGGCAGCCATGACTATGACCGCCCCGGAAGCGTCGACAGCGAGCCGGGCGGGCGCACCAGCCGCCGGCTGGCGAACGGTGTGCCTCGGTGAAGTCTGCCGAATCGTAAGCGGCTCGACACCGCGTTCGGACGTACAGGATTTCTGGGACGGTGAAATCGCATGGGTTACCCCGGCAGATATGGGGCGCATTACGGATGGCCGCATCACTAGTACGGCCCGCCGATTAACAAAAGCAGGCTATCAACGCTGCAGCACCGTTCTCGTGCCTGCGGGATCAGTCGTGATCTCGAGCCGGGCCCCGATCGGGCATGTAGCAATTGCCGAGATACCGCTATGTACTAATCAGGGATGCAAGACTCTGGTGCCGGGGCCTCTCGTGAAATCGCGGTTTCTGTATCACGCAATGAGAAGAGCAGTCCCGGCCTTGCAGGCGCTCGGCACAGGAGCGACCTTCGCCGAAGTGAGTAAATCTCAGTTCGAGCGCTTTCACATCGACCTGCCCGATCTGCCTACCCAGCACCGCATCGTCGCGATTCTCGACGAAGCCGCCGAACTCCAACGCCTCCGCCGGGAAGCCGACTGCCGCACCGCCGAGCTGGCCCCCGCCATCTTCGACGAGATGTTCGGCGATCCCGCGGCGAACCCAAACGGATGGCAGACTGCACCCCTTCGCGACTTGGTGCGCTTCGTCGGCGGAGACACTCCATCACGAAATCGTCCGGAGTTCTTCGACGGGACGATTCCTTGGGCCACCTCCAAGGACATGAAGACGAATTTCCTCGGAGATACGAAGGAACATATCACCGAAGAGGCAATTCAAAGTAGCGCCACTAATCTGGTTCCGCCAGGTTCGGTGCTCGTAGTCGTGAAGAGCAAGATCCTGGCCCGGACTCTGCCTGTCGCAATTGCGGACGTGCCAATCTGCTTTGGGCAAGACCTAAAAGCCATAATTTGCCGCGAGAGATTGGCATCCCAGTATCTGGCGAGCCTCCTACGGGGATCGGCCAAGGCGATCATAGCCCAAGCACGCGGCCTCAACACCGAAGGACTTACGCTTGACATCCTCGGTGGTGTTTCCGCCGCCGTGCCCCCCTTGGCGCTCCAGCGGGAGTTTGCTCGACGAGTGGAACAGCTTAGAGCGATTGGAGCCCGGCAGGCAGAGAGCGGAGAGCGCTTGGAGGGGCTGTCGCGGTCGCTGCTGGAACGAGCGTTCCGTGGCGGCCTCCGCTGATTTAAGCTCGAGCCGGATCCGGCAGCGCTCGACTGCGTTCGGCGGTCACGCCCGAAGGCGCGCTGCAGCTCCCGACCTTCGCAACATCTTGTCCAGCCTCTCTGCCGCGTCCAGCGCCGTCGGCAGCGTCAACACGGCAATGCCGTACTTCGTCACCGCCGTCGGTGCGTTGCGTCACGGCTGCTAGCCCAATGGTTCGCATTCTGCCGTCATCGTTGTCACGGTCATCACGGGTGCTGCTCGATAGACTGTCTCAGCAGGGCTGCGACCTGCGGTGAGGCCCCACGAATGACGACGGCGCCAGAGGACATGGACGCGTTGCACCAGACCTCGCCAAATGATTCTGTACACAGATGATTTGACGAGGTGCGACCCGCCAGCGTCCGCAGCAGTAAGTCGGTATCCCGATGCTACAGGTAGCGCGCCACATCACCGGCGACGCCTAGCCTCTTCACCTTCCTCTTCATCTTCGTCAAGTTCACTCCAGACGTCGGTCTCGGTGACCAAGTAATGCTCGGGGGTCAGCCTGTCGTCCGGTACGCTGTGAGTGCATTTGTGCGGCTTACCCACCGGGAAGTTCTTTGTGACCTCCTCACAGCTGTCTTCATTGGCATTGGTCAGAACGCCTCTCGCGCAGCTGGCGTCGTGGCCATTGATTAGCCCACAATCCAACGCGCCATTCGCTCCCACGTCCGCATGAAAGTGATAGGTCTTACCCATCGTTTCCCTCCTGGCAAATGGAACCAGGGTAGGCGTTCACCGCCCCTTTCGTCCGTCGCTCGCTCTAGTGTACTCGGGTTGACCAGGATTCATACACTCGGCTGCACACCCGCTCACGGTACCGGCAGCCGCAGCAGAGGAAAGCAGATGGCTATGCCTGGCCTCTGAGCTACTGGGGCGCGAAGACGCGACGCTTGAGGCTTTGTGACGGCGGCCGGCGGCTGGGCCTACTCGCGGACGGTTTGCACTTTGTGGACCAGACCCTTTCCCGACTCGCGGACGCCGAAGGAATCGAAGGCACGGCGGGATAGCAAGCAAAAAAGGCGGAGAGCGCAATTAAACAGAGGGGTTCAGATATTCGCGTATGCGCTCGCGGATTCCTCGCAGACGGGGCTGGGGGACACCTGCAAGGCGATCGGGCATGACAGCTACCTGAGGTAGCCGGCGTCGTCTGGCTCGAACCGAGTAATCGTGGGGACGCGGCTTAAGTCCCGGTCAAAGCTAATCAGGTCGGTCAAGGAGCGGCTCTCCATGAAGGCAACGTGGTAGCAGTCGGCAAACGCGAGGGCCGGCATGGTGACGTACAGCTCGAACGCCCGGCGGTATCGGCCTTTGTTTGGCAGGCGTGCGCCTCGTAGGGTCAGCAGCGGGAGCACACCGTCGCGAATGTTGGTCCGGCTGAGTTTGTAGAAGCGCTGGAGGGTGAAGACCGTCTCAAAGACGACGGTGTCGGCCAGTTCGATGCCCGCTTCGCGCGTGCCAATGCGCCGCCACAAGGCGGTGGCCCTGGGCGACAGTTCGGCGTTATCTTGGGTTAGGTGGCGCAGAAAGAGATTGGTATCCAGGAAGGGGAGGCCGGCCGTTTAGCCTCCCGCGCCGTGGACGACCTCGTCTGCGACGGCCTGCTCGAAGGCGTCCGTCTCTTCGGCAATGGTGGGCGGTGGTCGCTTGGCAGCATCGCGAAAAATACCGGCGGTCCGCTCAACAACGGCGAGCCCGTCACGGGGCGGTCGCAAGCTCCGGCTCCGCCTGACGCTCGTGGTAGGCACCAGCACGGCGATGGGGCGATTGTTGCGGGCGAGCACGCGCGCCCGACCGGTCCGCTCGACCTCGTCGACGAGGTGGGCCAGTGCCGGCACGCTGTTGATATCAAGGGGGAGTTGCTCGCTCGCCATAATTGATAACCTTTCTGCGCTATTGTACCACGCGTCGCGATGACGACGGCCGCGCGGTTGCTGCTAAGTTTTACGGCTTCGTACCGAGTTGGCCGTAATTAACCGACCCCCTCAAGGTTGGCGAGTGCGAACGCGGCCTTCCCAACTTCGGGATTGGGCTCAGGATT
>DAINCT010000481.1:0-3594 GCA_036732245.1 Chloroflexota bacterium
CCGTTGTTCGGTGAGGTTAGGGTCGGTCCAGGCGAGTCTGCCGGCAGCGGACCCATCCCCGTTCATGCCCGCACCTCAGTCGGTGCAAGCTCGGTACATGATCCGGACGCTCGGTTCGCTCTCCATGCTCTCGTCGAGGCGCGCACGTAGCTCCTGCCAACGGGCCGTTCGGGCCGCCGCCTCTGCTGCTTCTCGCGTGGGCCACAAGGTAGTCACCAGTGCTTCCCTGCCCGAACCATCGAGGAACACATCCAGGCGGACGCAGCCGAGCGCCATGAGTGTTGAGACCCCTTGGTTCCGAAGCCCGTGGAGGAAGTCTTGTTCCATCCCGGACCTGATCGACACTGAAGTGATACGTCCGTACAACATGAACCTTTACTAGTTGACTGGTCGGTACATTCTAGTGCGCGAACTCTCCCGGAGTCCACCAACTCCAGAGGCAACCGTAACCGACTGCTAGGCGGCGTCCCCGGCAGTGATGAGCGCGACCGCTGCTCCGCCGAAACACGCGAAGACCTGGGGATCGTTTTCTACCTTGGCGACTACCCAGAGCCCCTCGATGTAGGCGAGGAGGCGGCGCGCCGCCGCATGTGCGTCCACCGCTCCAATTTCGCCCGCCTCGTATGCGGCTTGAATCGTGCGTTCAAAGTAGTCGGTGATGTTGCCAAACACCTCTCGGACCTTCTCCCGGATGACCTCGTCCTGGGTTGCCAGTTCCACGCCGAGATTGCCGAACGGGCAGCCGGTCACCATGTCGTGCTCTGCTAATTCAGCCGCCCACGGAGCAAGCAGCCGAAAGAACCGAGCGATTTGCTCGAGCGGTGGGACATCCGGCGTAAATGCCTGCTCGAAGAGGCCGGCACCGAACCGTTCCCACTGAGCGTCGATGGCAGTGAGGGCGAGATCGCGCTTTGATGGGAAGTAGTGGTAGAAGCTTCCCTTGCCAACCCCGGCATCGACGCACAGATCCTTCACGCTTACGGCGTCGTAGCTGCCGGCATGGATCAGGCGGATGGCGCTCTCGATGAGCCGCCGTCTTGCGCTATCGGTCCTTGCCACTGTTGCCTCGCGTTGCGGACGCCTGTTTTCATTGTAGTCAGAAACAGCATGATCATCGTCCAGGAATGACCAACCGGCTACTGGCACTTCCGCTTTGGCTCCGATACACCTGTCTCACGGGTTGACGTTTTAATACGATGGCAGAAACGTAGCAGACGCCGACCGAGATGTCAAGCAAGCACGACGCATTGCACTCGACAACCTTTAGCACCCAGGGGTAACCCAGTGCCGAAGTACGTCTGGGCGCAAGCACCTGGTGTGTGATTTCTGCAAATGTTAAATCTTCGGCAATCGCCCGCTAAGATCTCCTCCCTACAGTGAGAGAAAGTGTGAACTCCTCACACGTACCTCACTCGGGGAAGGACAGCAATGAAGCGGATCAGCGCCCTGCTGGCGCTCTGCTCGGTTGTGTTTATCGGGCTGGCCGGCTATAGCTACACCCAGGCAAGTTCGTCGTACAGCACCAAAAAAGACCCGGCGCTGGCGTCGAATAGCGGGATCAACAAGATCAAACACGTGATCATCATCATGCAGGAGAATCGCTCCTTCGATTCGTACTTCGGTACCTTCCCGCACGCCGACGGCATACCCATGAGTAACGGCGTACCGACCGTCTGTTCGCCCGATCCGCAAACCAATACCTGCGTGAAACCGTTTTTGAACCATCAGGACCGAAACGGTGGCGGCCCTCACGTGGCCGGCAGTGTCACCTCCGATGTCAATGGCGGCGCCATGAACGGCTTCGTCTCCACCGCCCTGGCCGGCAAGAAGGGGTGCGCGGACCCGACCAACCCAGTCTGTGTCAATCGCACCAACGGGGCGGTGAACGATGTGATGGGTTACCACGACGGGAGCGATATCCCGAATTACTGGTCGTATGCCAAAAACTTCGTGCTGCAAGACCACATGTTCGAAAACGTGGCGTCGTGGAGTCTGCCGCAGCATCTGGCGATGGTTTCCGGCTGGACCGCCTCCTGCGCCAATACTACCGATCCCACCAGTTGCCAGAGCTCTCTGGCGGGCGTGCCCTGGTGGACCAAGCCGGGATCAACGCCGTACGCCTGGACCGATATCACCTATCTGCTCGACCAACACCACGTGAGCTGGGGCTACTACCTCGACAACGGGACCTCCGGCGTCGGCTACGGCGGCACTGCCCCCGGCGTTCCCTACATCTGGGATGTGCTTCCCGGCTTCTCGGACGTGCACGCCGATGGCCAGACCAACAACGTCCAGAACCTGTCCAACTTCTTCACCGCCGCCAATGCGGGAAAGTTGCCCGCCGTCTCCTGGGTCATTCCCCAGATTGCGGATAGCGAGCATCCTCCGGGACTCGTGAGCCAGGGACAGAGTTATGTGACCAACCTGGTGAATGCCGTCATGCGAAGCAAAGACTGGAGCAGCAGCGCCATCTTCCTGAGTTGGGATGACTGGGGCGGCTTCTACGATCACGTCAATCCCAAGACAGTGGACGCCAACGGGTATGGGCTCCGGGTGCCCGGCATCCTGATCAGCCCCTATGCCCGCAAGGGATACATCGATCACCAGACGCTCAGTCATGATGCTTATCTCAAGTTCATCGAGGACGCCTTCCTTAAAGGGCAGCGGCTGGATCCCGCCACCGACGGTCGACCCGA
Organism: Chloroflexota bacterium; assembly: GCA_036732245.1. Classification (GTDB taxonomy): domain Bacteria; phylum Chloroflexota; class UBA5177; order UBA5177; family UBA5177; genus JANWJD01. The sequence continues at coordinate 2,697 of DAINCT010000481.1, forward strand.
CTCCAGGCCGGTCGTGCGGGAGAACCTGAAGGTACTGGGCAACCTGCTCAGCGAATTCGACTTCAAGCAGAAGCCGCGCGTCGGCATGCTCCTATCGACCACGCCCCACACCGCGCTCATCGCACCGGCGGCGCCCAAGACGACGACCGGCTCCAGTGCGACGGGAACCTGCCGCGCTCTCACCGTCACCGCGGTCAACGGCACCACCATCTCTGCCAAGGATGCCGCGGGTGGAACGAGGACCATCCTCACGACCCCGACTACCGCCTACGTGACGGGTGTCGCACAGAGCGCGTCCTTTACCGACATCGCCGCCGGCGGCCACATCATTCTCGTGGCAGGCACCAAAAACGTCGACGGTACGACCACCGCAAGCCGTATTCGCGTCCTGAAGCGCCTCCCGGCAAACTGCGTGTAAACCGGCACAGCATCCACTTGCCCGTCGGATTTCCCCTTGACACGTGACCATTTAGTCACCTATTATGGGGATGTGAATGACGACGATGCTGTGTTCAAGGCCCTGGCTGACCCGACGCGTCGCTTCCTGCTCGACCGACTCTTCGCGCGTGACGGCCGCACGCTCACCGAACTCGAGTCGGAACTGGAAATGACGCGATTCGGCGTGATGAAACACCTACGGGTCCTGGAAGACGCCGGCCTCGTCGTCGCGCGGCGCTCGGGGCGAGAGAAGTTGCACTTCCTCAATCCGGTGCCGATCCGGCTGATCCACGACCGGTGGATCGACAAGTTCACCGAGCGCCGGGTGTCGGCACTCGTCGACCTCAAAAACGAGCTGGAGGACAGCGGATGACAGTTACGGCAGCGGCCACCGAGACCACGCAGGTCTATCGGGTCTACATCAAGGCGACTCCCCAGGCGATCTGGGATGCAATCATCC
>DAINCT010000482.1:0-3584 GCA_036732245.1 Chloroflexota bacterium
ACCTCCGGTCATCTCTTGTACTGCTGCGACGATCGCATCGGCGTCGATCCCGGCCGCGTGTAGAAGCTGGTCCGGCGTACCGCTCGTCGGCATTCCTTGCACACCCATGATCTTCACCAGCGGCGGAGCAACAGTTCCCTGCTCGGCACTCTCGGTCACCGCGTGTAGCACTGCCTCGCCGAGGCCACCTTCCGGCCAATGGTCCTCGACTGTGATGATGCCGTTCTCACTCTCCCGAGCGCAACGGAGCAACGTTTGCGCGTCAATCGGTTTCACCGAGTACGCATCCACGACCCGGATGTTGATCCCGCTTGATTTCAGCCGATCGTATGCTGTGAGCGCCTCACCGACCGTGATGCCGGCAGCCACCACCGTTACGAGATCGTTGTCGGACTCCCGCAGGATTTTGCTGCCACCAATGGGGAATTGCTCGTCGGCGGAGTACATGACTGGGGTCGCGGCGCGGGTCGTGCGCAGATAGACGATGCCGGGCTGATCGGCCATCGCACCCATCAACTTGGCGGTCTGGTTCGCGTCGCACGGGTACAGCACCGTACTCCCGTGGACCGCGCGCAGCGCGGCGAGATCTTCGAGCGCCATCTGGGACGGGCCGTCTTCACCGATCGAGACACCGGCGTGGGAGCCACACAGCTTGATATCCGCCTCCGAGATCGCCGCCATGCGGATGAAGTCGTAGGCCCGCGCCAGAAACGCCGCGAAGGTGGCCGCGAATGGTTTGTAGTGTCGCACCTGGAGGCCGACAGCCGCTGCCAGCATCTGTTGTTCTGCGATCCAGATCTGGAAGAACCGGTCCGGATATGCCTCGGCGAATTCCTCGGTGAAGGTGGAGTTTCCCACCTCCGCATCGAGCGCCACCACGTCGGAGCGTGCTCCCAGCGCCTTGAGCGCATCGCCGTAGGCCTTGCGCGTGGCTACTTTGTCACCTGAGGTATAGGTGGGCGGCTCATACGAGCTGCTTTGCGATGGGTCCGCTTGCTGCCCTTTATCAGGAGTATGCACCTGAATCAGTAAGTTCCGTTCGCCGCCCAGCGCCTTGATATCGGCTTCCGCCGCCTGCTCTGGGAACGCCTTGCCATGCCAGCCGTTCTGGTTTTCGACGCTCGGCGCGCCCTTGCCCTTGATCGTATGTGCCACGATACAGGTGGGCGTCCCATTGCTCTGCAGTGCCTGTGCGTACGCGGCGTCGATTTCCTCGATGTTGTGCCCGTCGATTTCGATTGCATTCCAGCCGAATGCATCGACCCGGCGCTTGTAGGCATCCAGGTTCCAGCCAAGCTCGGTTTGACCAGTTTGCCCAAGTCGATTGACATCGATGATGGCGATCAATTTATCGAGTTGGTAGTGAGACGCTTTGTCAAAGGCCTCCCACACGGAGCCCTCGGCGGTTTCGCTGTCGCCTAGCAGAACCCACACATGGTATGGCAATTTGTCGAGATACTTACCGGCCAGCGCCACGCCAACGCCGATGGGGAACCCCTGTCCAAGCGAGCCAGTGGCCACATCCACCCAGGGAATAGCGGGCGTGGGGTGACCTTCCAATCTGCTGCCGAATTGTCGATAGGTAAAGAATTCCTCTTCGGAAACGGCGCCGGCTGCCTTATACATGGAGTAAAGGAGGGGAGAAGCGTGGCCCTTCGAGAAGATAAGGTGGTCGTTGTTTGGATTCTCGGGATCGTTGAAGTCGTACCGGAGGTACTTCGCGAGCAACACGCCCATCAGATCCGCCGCCGAGAGTGACGACGTCGGGTGTCCGGATTTGGCATGCGTACTCACGCGGATGCTGTCGACACGAAGCTGCTGGGCCAACTCGTGCATTTGGGCGGGATCGGTTATCAGTTGCGGGGTTGCCGTGACCATCGTTGCCTCCTTGGCGGTCTATGCTCTAGTGCAGACCTTTCCTCCTATCATCGCTCTTTCGTGTCTCCAATTCCTTGTTAAGCAACGTCCTGGCGCACGATCCATACCTTGCTTACTGCACCGTCGCCGGCTGAGGCGGCTACCTTGTCCCATGTCATCGGCTTCGCCCACCGCGGAGCACCATTAACTCGTTCCGATGGAAACACACTTCCGGCATTTGAACGTGCTCTTCAATTGGGAGCAGCCGGCCTGGAGACCGACATCGGTTTGACGGCCGACGGTGTGCCCGTGCTGGTGCATAGCGGGATATCGTTGCGCCGGGGACGGCAAACCGGGAGGCTGACACGGGATCAATTACCGGTCACTATGCCGTCGCTCCGCGAGCTCTATGAACGGTGTGGCCATGACTTTGACCTGTCGATCGACATGGCTCAGCCACGCTCGGTCGAGGCGGTCGTGGCCGTGGCCCAGGAGTTCGGTGCGTTCGATCGCCTCTGGCTCACCTATTGGCGTCTCCCTACCCTTATGGATTGGCGCCGGCGATGGCCGCACGTCCACCTGGTGTACCCTTCCATTCCGTTGCGGTTCCACGGCGCCATGCAACTGGTCGATCGGCTGGCAGAGGCAGGCGTTGACGCCTTGAACGTCCAACACCGGTTCTGCCGCGAACGGCTGATCACTTACGCTCATCGCCAGAATGTACGTCTCTTTGCCTGGGGAATCCGATCATCTCGTCCTCTGCAAAGAGTCGTGCACATCGGGGTCGACGGCGTCTACTGCGATAACGTCGAGGTGATGGTTCGGATTTTGGGGCCGCGGAGGCCCGAACAAGATATCGTCATCGATCGTCGGTGATCATGTCGTCACTTTCATCGGTACCCATGCCCAGCGGGTCAGTATCGGGGTCGAAGTCCAGGCTGGCGCTAGACTCGCCATAGATGTCCGAGGTCTCATCCTCATCCACCCGGTTGGAATCATCCGTTCCTACCGCTCCGGCGCCACTCGCTTCCACTCCATCTTCGGCGCCGGCGGCCGGGAACCCTTCTAACGAGGTCTCGTCGCCCTCCTCATCGGGATCTGTGACGCGCCCACCGGACGCGGTCTTGTCGCCCAGCTGCTGAGAGGCCGCGATAGCCTCCGTGGAGTCGTAGTGCCGAATGTCCTGACCGTCGTCACGATCCATCAATGCCTCCAGTATTTGCATCAAATTCGTCAGCGTGCGAAGGATTATGGCGTGCTTCGCCACCATATGGGAATGATCGCACCTTTCATGCCGCTGGTGGTCTTGCCAAGTGGCTTCGCGCCGTGCTTGTCGGCCGGCCCGCATGGCGCGAGGCCGACTAACAGGCTATTAACGTCCCATCTTCACGAGATGGCAATCGTGTTGGACGTACACTTAAGAACACCACTTTCGCAGACTCGACCGGACTCGCAGAGGGATAATCATGACTGCACCATCCGTTTCACCGCAATTTTCCGCCGAGACAACTTCCGAGGGAGCATTCGTACGCCAGCGCTACACGATTCGGGATCGCATTACCGCGGACGGCACGTCCGGTTTCCCGGCTGAGCCCGGGCGGTATCATCTCTACGTTTCGTATGCGTGTCCTTGGGCGCAACGTGCCATGATCGTGCGCCGCCTCTTACAGCTGGAAGACGTCGTGTCCATGTCGGTCGTCGACCCAATCAGAGACGACCGAGGATGG
>DAINCT010000483.1:0-3583 GCA_036732245.1 Chloroflexota bacterium
AGCGCGAACGCCTGCTCCGCGAGATGCGGTCCGACAAGGGCCTTCTCGCTGGTCAATACCACGTCACTCGTCACCAGCGGGCCCTGCACGTAGCGGTCAACGCCGGCGCCGACCGACTGGATCCAGCGGAGCTTGCGGGCGTGGGCGAACAGCGACGGAACAAGGCCGCCGAAGGCGATGTCCGCTTCGACGACCGCAATCACCTCATCTTCGCGTGACTGCGGCAGATCGACCGTCAAACCAGCGTCGGTAGCGATCTTACAGACCGACCTTATGTGCCGTTCTTCGACCTCCGGAATAACGATGCCCGAACGGACGACCACCAGCTTCATCTCTCCACCTCGCCGCAATATCGCGCCTATGGTGCCGCATTCGAGCGCTGGAGACGAGTGTCCGGCGCGGCCGGATCAGTGCACGGAGCTTCCACCCGGAACGGGTGGCCTGGCTTCCCCGGGGTTACCCAGTTCCGCCCCATCGCGAAACACGCGCAGAACGGAGCCGGGCCAGCCCCAGACCACCACAGCGTCTTCGCCAGGGCTCAGTTCCGGACCATCGCCACTGGGTCCCTGTCCCACGATATCGAGGCACGTGCCGGGGGGGACTGAGTAGGTTTCGCCCCACGGTTCGAGAACCAGCGTGATCTCAGAGTCATGCGGGTTGGTTATCTTGAAGTGAATGCGCTGCTCTGTCTCAGTCACCATCGGCAGTCATGCCTCGTTCCTCAAGCAACTCGATACAATGGCTCATCAGCGCGGCACGCCCTCTGGCGCTCGGATTTTCCGGATTAGCGGCATCTACATCCAGATAAAAGCGATGCCATTGCCTCAGCATCTCCAGCGTAACACCGTTCTGGGTCAACCACTGCGGCGTGACTCTCCTACGGCGAGACAATGCGGCTTCGTGTCCCGTTCCCCACTGCATCACTCGGCCGCCAAAGTGGCTGAGCGACATGCCTGGAGGAATGGGAGGACCAGGCATTTGCCGTATACCTCACTGTGATCTCCGCCCCATGTTGCCGCATCGCGCCCCGGATAGCGAGACGTAGTAAGGGCCTCTGGCGGCGGATAGCCGGAACGATGTCAGTTGTCAGCGACGACCGCGTGCTGCGCCTCGAGCGCGTAGGCGGGTTCGAGCACCGTGCCACGCACCATGTCTTTTGCGCTGCGCCCGCGAAGGTATAGAACAGCCAGCACGAGCCCGATTGCGGAAAGCCCGCCGGCCGTGACCAGCGATATCCCCGGATCCCACCGCTCGGAGACTGAGCCGATAAACAGGCTGCCGATTGGTGTCGTGCCGGCGAAGAACTCGGTGTACAGGCTCATCGTGCGCCCACGCAGGGCGTCGGGCACGATCAGCTGCAGCCGCGTCTGCGTGGAGGCGCTGTACATGATGCTGCAGCCGCCGGTTAGGGCCAGCAATAGCAGGCTGATGACGTACTGGCGCGAAAGACCGAGGCTGATCATCGCCACTACAAGCGCGGCACCGCCCAGGAAGATCGTGCGTTGACTCTGCATACGCGTGTAGGCGAGCGTCAAGGCTGTCACCAGCGACCCCGCGCCGAGTGCGGCAAACAGAAAGCCGTAGCCGAGCGAGCTGGTGTGCAGGGTGAATTTTGCCAGCAGGGGCAGGACCACATTGAAGTTATAGGCGAACGTACCGAAGAAGAAGAGTTGGATCATGAGCACGCACACGGCGGGGGTACGCCATGCATAGACCACGCCGTCACGAAGCAGCCCAAGCGTGCGTCCACGCTGCCGCGCCGGAACGGAAAAGAACAGTTGGGGCTTCATTGCGGTCAGCGCGCAAATGGTTCCGAGGAAGCTCACCGCGTTCAGCCAGAAGCAGCCGGCAACGCCGATCGTCGCAATCGCGATACCGGCGAGAGAGGGCCCGGCGATGCGGCTCGTGTTGAAGAGAGTCGAGTTGAGCGCAACGGCGTTGGCGACTTCATCCCGCCCAACCAGCTCGATCGGGAACGATTGCCGCGCGGGGTTGTCGAAGGCGTTGCTCATTCCTAGCATCAGCGCGAGAACGTAGATGTGCCAGAGCTGGATCATCCCCGCCGACGTGAGGACCGCGAGGATCAGCGCCTGGACCGCGGCGATGGATTGGGTGACGATCAAAAGGCGGCGTTTGGGAATTCGGTCTGCTAACACGCCGCCGAACAACGAGAAGATGCTCAGCGGCAAGAACTGAAGCGTGGTGACGGTGCCCAGCGCAAACGCGGATTTGGTCAGGTTGAGGACCAGCCAGGCCTGGGCCAGCCGCTGCATCCAGGTACCGGTGAGTGAGATTAGCTGGCCGGTCCAGTAGAGCCGGTAGTTGTAGATCCGCAGCGACGAAAAGGCGCGCCTGAAACCCTCGCCTCCCCGTCCCCGTCGCAACGGCCCCGGTGCTCCGCTGACCACCATCGCCCCCTCCGGCCGTGATTAGGTGACGCCGGACCCCGCAAGCATATCAACCATATTCGGCAACCGCTCGCGTGTTCCGGCGCTTGAGGCGCGGGTATACTGGACCGGCCAAGAGCGATTTCGCGCCGTGGCGGACCACGGCGCATTCAGGAGGCAACCATGCCGGTACAATCCATCGGGCACGCCGTCGTCAAAGTACGCAACCAGGCACGCGCAGAAGAGTTCTACAACGGCGTGCTCGGCATGCCGATCGCCGCGCGCCATGAAACGATGCCGATGACGTTCTTCACGCTGGGCAACCACCACGACTTCGCGATCCTAGCGGTTGGCGACGACGCGCCGCTGTCCGACCCGCACGGGGTTGGGCTGTTCCACGTTGCCTTCAGCGTTGGAAACAATCTGGACGACCTACGCGCGATGAAGCAGCAACTTGAGGCCAAAGGCGTCAAGGTCGATAGGGCGATCGATCACACCGTCTCGCTCGCGCTGTACCTGAACGACCCGGACGGGAACGGCATCGAGCTGTACGTGGACGCAAGCGACGCCTGGAAGGATAACCCGGCGCTGGTGGCGACGGGCAAACCTCTGGCTATCTAAACATCTAATAATGACGCTGGCCTCGGTCGGCGATGATGCGCTCGGCTTCGTCAGCGATTCGCCGCACGATCTCCCCGGCCGGTTCGGACCTGGTCACCATTCCGGCCGACGCGCCTGCCCACACCGGGTCAACGGACAGGGCACGGCGCTTGAGCGCTTCTTCATACTGGGCGCGAACGGTATCTATCTGGCTTCTCAGTTCCTCTTCATGGCCATGCCAGCGATCGCTGATCTCGTTCCGCGCCGCGCGGGCTACAACTCCCTGCGGCCAGACATTTTTCGCAAAGATATCGAAGCTTTCAGACAGCACGGTATCATTAGGCCCAATGTCCAGCACCCTTTGCTTCTGCGCCGGGGAGTAACCGCTTTCCGGTGAGCAGAGGAATGCCGTTCCCAACCACGCCCCTTCCGCGCCCAGCATCAGCGCCGCGGCGAGCCCGCGTCCGTCGCCGATGCCTCCCGCTGCGATCACCGGCAATGGTGCAACCGCATCCACCACCAGCGGAATCAGCGCCAGAGTCGAGATCCGACCGGTGTGACCACCGGCTTCACTCCCCTGGGCGACGATCACGTCG
>DAINCT010000484.1:0-3576 GCA_036732245.1 Chloroflexota bacterium
GTGGCGGATTCTGCCTCAAGCGATCGTGCAACCAGACAGAGCGTGTCGCGTGTGGCCGCATCGAAGTCGGCACAGTCAAACCGCTTCCACCTGGCACCGGTCAAACAACCATTTCCCGGATTGCCGCCACTCGGGTCGACAATTTGTTGCAATTCGCCGCCCACGATATGCCCCAGATAGGTATAACGGGGACGTTTGATGGCATGGTCGCCCACCGGTCGGGGTCCGTCCACGAAAAGCAGCCGCTCCAGCGCAATCGAGAAACCAGTCTCCTCCAGCACCTCACGCACCGCGGCAGCGGCGACATCCTCACCGGGTTCGACCGCACCGCCCGGAAGTACCCAGTACGCCCGGTCGGCGTGCGCGTGTCGCACCATCAGGATGCGGTCATCATGCAGCAGGACGACCTGAGCCCGCACGCTCTACCCTTGCACGGTTTGGCGGCGGATCTGCTCCAGATGTACCAGGAGAACGGAAATATCAGACGCGGTGACCCCGGCGATGCGTGACGCATGCCCGATAGTGCGCGGCTGAATTTGAGCCAAGCGTTCCATCGACTCGGCGCGTAATCCGCGCACCGAGTCGTAGTGCACATCCGGAGGGATCATTCTCTCCTCCAGCCTGCGAAGACGCTTGACCTCCCCTTCCTGGCGGGCCACGTACCCCGCGTACTTCACAGAGGTCTCGACCTCACGCGCGACTTCGTCCGAAACGTCGGACGACACGAGGCCGAGTTCTTGTAGTACTCCGATGCCGACGTCCGTACGACAGAGGAAATCTCGCGCCCGCACGTTCTGTTTCGTCGGGCGGCAACCCAGTGCATCCAAGCGCGCGTTGGTTTCACTGTCGAGACGCAGCCACGACCGGTCGAGACCGCTTACGATCGCTTCGATCTGGTGTCTCCGGTCTTCGAGCTGCCGGTGTCGATGCTCGTTCACCAATCCCAGGTCAAATGCCAAGGAGCCGAGGCGCTCCTCAGCGTTATCCTGACGTAGGAGCAACCGAAACTCAGCTTGCGAGGTGTGCATGCGGTAGGGCTCGTCCATCTCTTTCGTCACGAGATCGTCGATCAAGACCCCGATATAGGCCTGATCGCGCCGCAACACCACCTCGTCGCGGTCGCGGGCACGCCGAGCGGCATTAATCCCTGCCATAATGCCCAGCGCCGCGGCTTCTTCGTAACCAGTGGTTCCGATAATCTGTCCAGCAAGATACAGGTTTCGCAGTGGCTTCGATTCTAGCGAATGAAAAACCTGAGTGCCCGGCAGATAGTCGTACTCAATAGCGTATCCGGCGCGCATGACCTCACAGTGACGGAGCGCCGGTATGCTGCGCAGCATCTCCACCTGCACATCCTCAGGAAGACTCGTGTTTGCGCCCTGCACGTACACTTCTCTGGTCTTCCACCCTTCGGGTTCGAGGAACAGAAGATGAGACCGCTTTTCCGAAAATCGCACGATCTTGGTCTCGATGGAGGGACAGTAGCGCGGCCCCACACTGGTAATTCCACCGTTGTACATGGGGGCACGGTGAAGATTAGCCCGAATAATGTCGTGGGTTTCCGGCGTGGTCTGAACCAGGTGGCAGGAAAGCTGTGAGCGCCACTCCGTCGCGGGCTCCAACGTATTGGTTTCGAAGTCGGCTATGGGCCTCCGGGCATCGGGCGATGACATGCGATTCGCGCGATGGGCCTCGCGGGCATCGTGGCTGAAGAACAGTGGAGTGTCGCTGCCGCACTGTAAGGAGGTGAGGCTGTAGTCGATGGTTCGACCATCAATACGCGGTGGCGTCCCGGTCTTGAGGCGGCCGAGTCGAAACGAACAGCGAGCGAGCGAGCCGGACAGTTTATCGGCCGGAAACTCTCCGGCACGACCGGCCGGGTAGGACTGGTCTCCGATGATGATTCGTCCTTTGAGAAAAGTGCCGGTGGTGAGGACCACGACGCGGGAACGGTACCGGACGCCGGTGCTCGTCACGATTCCGGCCACCCGCGGCGTACCGTTGTCGTGCTCGATGATTAGATCGTCAACCACTGCTTGCTTGACGTCGAGCAGGGGCTGCTCCTCCAGTACCGACTTCATGGACTGGGAATACGAACGTTTGTCGCTCTGAGCCCGGAGCGCCTGGACGGCGGGTCCCTTACTGGTGTTCAGCATCCGGATTTGCACGCTGGTGCGGTCGGTATTCCGGCCCATCTCGCCGCCCAATGCGTCGATTTCTCGCACCAAATGCGCCTTACCAGGGCCGCCCACCGAGGGATTGCACGGCATGAGGGCGATGTTGTCCAGATTCATGGTGAAGGCTGCAGTGCGGCAACCCATGCGGGCAGCAGCGAGCGCGGCTTCACACCCGGCGTGTCCGGTGCCGACCACGATCACGTCATATTCGTCGGGGGAGCCGGGTGATGAAGCAGAGCTGAAAATGTCCATGGCAGTGGCACGATTGTATCAACCCACCCGCGGGTCATGGAGCCGGCGGGTACGATACGTCTCGCCAAGAGTGTCCGTGCGGGAGTGACATTCTGAAGTCTCCCCGTGGGTTTGCCGATCAAAACCGGGCATCGGTCATAATCGCAAGAAGCGCGCGAGAAAGTGTCCCGGCCGATGCACCGACCGATCGGAGTGTTACTGTTACGTTCCGAACGGTCTCAGTCTACGCGCGCCATAACGAGCGAATGCTGCGAACGACACCTACCGCAGGCCCGAATGAGGACGTTGTCCTCGAGCACGTCGCCGAGCTCCGCCAGTTGTAGGCCGCTCGGCAATTCCACCCAGAATCGGCTCTTGTTCCCGCATGCCAAACACAGGGGACCCAGCCGGCCGGAAAGTTCAAGTTGTCGGGATGATAAAGTGACTTTCACTGGCCGGTCTCCTTGTGAACTGGAAAACGTGATAGGTGAATATCGGTTACAGCAAGAATCGTACCCAGGTATGCTATTCAATGTATAACTCGCCCCCGCGGTTCTGTCCGGGCTGTGGCGAACCCCTGGAGCAGCGGTTCGTAGCCGCTGAAGAGCGGGAGCGCCTAGTCTGCACCGCTTGCGGGGAAATCCATTACATCAACCCGAAGGTCGTGGCGGGCGTGGTCCCAGCTCAGGCCGGGCGGGTGTGGTTGTTGCGCCGGGCAATTCAGCCACGGCTCGGAGCGTGGACCTTTCCCGCCGGGTTCATGGAGATGGGTGAGACGGTGGAGCAAGCGGCACGTCGAGAGACCTTTGAGGAACTTCACATGGACGTGCGGATTACGGGATTGCTCAACATCTATTCTCGTCCCTCATCACCGACGGTCCTCATCGTCTATCTCGCGGACGCGCTATCCGATCCGACCGGAGGGAGCGAAGCACTCGAATTTGCCCGATTTAAGCCCGATGAGATTCCGTGGCGCAGCCTGGCTTTCTGGAATACAGAAGCCGCGTTACGTGACTGGGTACGGTCGCTGTAGGCAGCTGCCGCCCGGGTGCTTCCATTGAGCATCATCTCGCCGCGGCACACGGGGCGGCGGGCCACTGCGGCTAAAGCCGCGGGCCTGCCCTACCGGAGGCCGACGAGGGGCCACGGCTCCCTCGCGTGATGCGCA
>DAINCT010000485.1:0-3568 GCA_036732245.1 Chloroflexota bacterium
CCACGACCGCCTGACGGCAGATTAGGGCCGGACCCGCGGAAAAATAGGTTGAGGGCCCTATGGTCATCTACGTGCTCCGCCCCGAATACTGGAGTCAGGCGAAGTGCGGTAAAGCCTATAGTCCGGTTCTTCCATCCAGTCGCGGTGACGGCGTGTCACCCAGGCGATTCTCTCATGTTGCATCCCTTCGTGCTGTACCGGTTGGTTCGCCTCGGCGAGCCGGCCGGTACGTTTATGGCGTATGCCAGATGCGCGCCGCTGGAGCATAAGTCCTAGCCGAAATCGCCCCGCCGGCGCACTGACCTTGACAAGTTTGCACAATCCTGGTACCATGTGGGACAGACGTTCTAGAGCTTGGAAAGGTTGAGGGATGAGACGTACAGGCGACACAATGCGGGCGCGCATCCTGGAAGCCATTCGAGAACTCGGAGAAACTAACGGGCGGCCACCGACCAACCGCGAGCTTGGAGAGTACCTCGGAGGCAAGTCCACCGGACACATCGATTACCACCTGCGGATTCTCAAGGAGCAGGGCAAGATCAGTCACGATCCGAAAAAGAGCCGCGGCATCGGTCTGGCACACGCGCTGGAGCGCGAGTACTTTCCATCTCGGGGCCAACAGGTCGCGGTTGTGGGAACGATCGCCGCCGGCCGTCCGATCGAGGCAGTGCTCGAACGGGACCAGTACGTGACCGTGCCGGGAGTGACGGAAGAGAATCTGTTTGCCCTGCGGGTGCGCGGGAAGTCGATGATCGAAGATTTGATCGATGACGGAGATATTGTGGTATGCCGGCGCCAGAGCACCGCCCACAACGGAGATACGGTCGTGGCACTCATCACCAATGGTCCGAGCGAAAGCGGTGAAGCGACCCTCAAGCGCTTCTACCAGGAACCGGACCGGGTTCGTCTCGAGCCGCGGAACCCAACCATGCAGCCAATTTTCGTGGAGCCGGGCGATCTATTGATCCAGGGAAAAGTTGTCACGGTGATCAGAGAGTTGTAACAACTCGGCACGCAACGAGAGGGCGCCATCCGCTGGGTTGGCGCCTTTTTGTTGCTCTGTAACGAAAACCGACGACCGACGGTCGTCGGGCTCGGCGACCAGGCCCTCGGCTTAAAAAGGGGCTAGCGCAACGACGACGGAAGGATATCGAGCTGGTCGCGATATTTCGCGACGGTCCGACGCGCTACGCTGTAGCCGTATTCCTGCAACCGCTCGGCGATCTCCTGGTCGGTTAAGGCCCGATCCTCGGACGAGATCATGTCTTTGATGATGTCCTTGACGCTGAGAGACGCCGTGAAAAAGTTGCTGAACGGGATCACCTTCCCATTCGGCAGCATGACGTACTTGGCGGCGGTGGCTCGACTGACGGTCGACTCGTGGATGTGCGTCTGATCCGCCAACGTTGCCCGGGTCAGCGGCTTGAGGTGGCGGACGCCATGCCGCAAGAAGTCTTCCTGGTACGCCACCAGGAAGTCGGTGATCTTTTGCATGGTCTGCCGGCGCTGGTTAATATTCGCGATGAACATCTTGGCCCGCGAGACATAGTTCTGAATGTGTTCTCGGTCCTGTTCCGTGTATGCCACACCATTACTGTTCGCCTGGCTCAGCAGTTGCTGGTACATTCCATTCACGGACAGGGCGAATCGGCGAGACTCGATCACTTCCGCCTGAAATCCATTTTCGGTCTCAACGATTGTGACGTCCGGCATAACGTAACCCTGGACCGGACGCGGTCCCGAGCGAGTCGGGATACCGTCTGAACCCTGAGCCGGGTGCGGATTCAGCTTCGACTTGATGAACTCCCATGCTTCTTCCACTTCTTCAACGTCCACGCCGAGTTGCTGCGCAATGCGATTGAATTTATGCTTGCCCAGATCCTCGAGGTGATCCTCCACCAGGGCGATCGCGAGGGGGTGTTCAACTCCGCGCGCCGCCAGGTACTTGAGTTGGAGCACCATGCACTCGCGGATGTCCCTCGCTCCGATGCCGGGCGGCTCGAGCGTCTGGAGCGCCTGTATAACTTCCTCGACCTTCTCGGACTCAACGTCGAAGTGCGAGGCAATTTCGTAGGTCGAGGCACGGAGATATCCGTCGCCGTCCAGGCTACCAACGAGGTACTCGGCGATCGCCATGTCGTCATCCGGCAGAAAAGAAGAGAGATCCCGCATGAGTTTATCCTCAAGCGTCTCCTGGGCCGCGACGAGCGTCAGCGGATCAAATTCCTCATCGCGGGTGATCGCGGAGCTGTTGTAGGCCAGGTTCTCGAGGTACTGCTCGGTGGGATCGATCGTGGGGGTCTCGTCTTGCTTGCGCGAGCAGCGCGGACACGACTCGCCCTCGATTGGCTGCCCACACGTCGGGCACACGACCATGTCCAGCAAGTCCAATGCAGGGTTATCCTCGATTTCGCTGGAGATCGCCGATTGGAGCTCCTGCGACGACATTTCCAAAATGTGGTTCGCCGCGATGAGACGAGGGGACACCCTTTGCGTCAATATCTGCGCGGCGTCCTGATTCATCTCCATCATGCTGTTTGATCTCCTTGACTATCACGGCGTCGCATCATGTGCGACGCGGATCCGATGCCTGCCTCGCGCCGGAAGACATGCCGACACAGCAACTTGATGGTGCGCTCCGTTTCCCAGTGTACCAAGCTGATACACCGATCTCGGCGCCAGATTAGGTAGAAGGAGAGCAGCCACCAATAGGCACCCTCCATCCACATATCAGGTCGGAATCTAGATCTCTTCGGCTTTGCTGAGCGTCGCCATGGACACGACCGAGTCGCCCTTGTTAAGGCGCATAACGATGACTCCCTGGGTAGCCCGCCCAGTCCGCCGTATGCTGCGCACATCGGTGCGGGTTACCAGACCCTGGACCGACATCATGATGACTTCAGCATCGTCTTCGGCCACAACCCGCGCAGCGACCAGATCACCAGTCTTCGGGGTCACTTTCAACGCCGACATACCCTGCCCGGCACGTCGCTGATCTTTGTACTCGGTGAGTGGACTCCGCTTACCGTAGCCCTTTTCCGTCACGACCAGCAGATATTTGCTTTCTTTGCCGACCAGGTCCATGCGGATGACGTAGTCCTCCGGGCGCAGCTTGATTCCGTTGACGCCTGCAGCCTCGCGACCCATGGATCGCACCTGCTCTTGCGGGAATCGAATGGAGTGTCCCCTACGCGTGACGAGCATGACGTCCTCGTCGCCGCCGGCGATTTCGACCCACGCCAGCTCGGCTCCCTCTTCCAGCGTGATGGCTCGAAGACCGTTGCGCCTGACGTTCTTGAACTGATCAAGTGGGGTCCTCTTCACGGTACCGTCGGTCGTCGCCATGACAATGAAGCCGTCGGTCTGGCCCTTTGGCAGCGTCAGGACCGTCGACACCGTCTCATTTGGCTCCAACTGCACCAGATTCACCACCGGCGTGCCCTTGCCCTGTCGACTGGCATCCGGCACCTCGTACACCTTGAGCTGGAAAACGCGTCCCCGATTAGTGAAGAACAGGATGTTGTCGTGCGTGTTCGTGACGAACAGACGCTCTACCGCGTCGGCATCG